>CALRWU020000109.1:0-8475 GCA_943371945.1 Azorhizobium sp. AG788 | reverse complement strand
CTTCGCCAGTTGTTCTCGTTCGCGCGCCATGCTGGCGTCACGCTCGGCCAGCTTGGCGGCTTCGGCAGCGTTTGCCCGTTCGGCGGTTTCCGCGCGGCGGCGCAGCTCATCGCGCTCGGACTTCAGCGAAGCGACATCGCGCTTGCGTTCCTCCAGCTCAGCCGAGAGGTGCGCGGTATCGGGCGGCTTGCGCTGCGAGAAGACAAAGGCCGCGCCCGCAGCCGCAAGCGCGATCAGGCCCAGGACGATGTGCAGCATGTCGAGTGTCATGCGCGCGACCATACGTTCATTATTTGTTCCGATCAACCAGCAGGCTGGTGACGGTCGCGCGATTCTGCCGATTGGCGAACTAAGTACGCTGGTCCGCTAGTCCCGCGCGCCGCGCTTGGGGCGCCAGCCTTCGGGCATGTAGGGGAAGTTCGCGACGCCCTCGAAAGCGGCATCAGGCACATCGGCGCTGAACACATCGAGCGGGTCACGAAGTTTGCGGGTGTTGGTCCGGGCATTGCGGGCGGCGGCTTTGATCTTGTCGCGCATCAGCCACATGCCAATGCCGACACCTACGCCAACGGCCGCGACCGTCAGGATAACCGGAACATGATTGCGTTTCACCATGGGACGTCCCAGCCGTAATTGTTACCTGCGCGACGCCATAGCAGCCGCGATCGTGCCATCGTCCAGGTGATCGAGCTCCCCCCCCACCGGCACACCGTGGGCCAGCCGCGTCACCTTCACGGGAAGATGCGCCAACCTGTCGGTGATGTAGTGCGCAGTCGTCTGTCCGTCCACCGTAGCATTGAGCGCGAGGATTACTTCGCGCACATCCGGATTGCTTGCCCGTTCGACAAGCCCGGAAATGTTGAGATCTTCAGGACGTATACCGTCGAGCGGCGAGAGGGTTCCGCCGACCACGTGATACTGACCCCTGAATATGCCGGTGCGCTCCATCGCCCAGAGGTCCCCCACCTCCTCCACCGCGCAGATGACGCCCCGGTCCCGTCCCGGAGCGGCACACACCGAGCACGGGTTCACGGTGTCGAAGTTTCCGCACAGGCTGCAGATCGAGACCTTGGCGGCGGCGTCCGCCATGGCGGCAGCCAGCGGCGCCAGAAGCTGGTCGCGCTTCTTCAGGAGGTGCAACGCCGCACGCCGGGCCGAACGTGGCCCAAGCCCCGGCAGCTTGGACAGGAGGTCCATCAGGCGGATGATTTCCGGACCGGCGGATCGGTTGCTCATGGGTGAGGACCTGCTGCGTTGCTCTCCCCGGACATAGTCGCCCCCGGGCCCGAGGAACACCCCGGCGAGCGGCAGCTTATTTCCCGGCTTCCGCCCGGGCCTTGGCGCGTTCAGCCTTGCGCACGGCGTCGTTGAGCTCGTCGAAATCCTGACGCTTGACGTAATCGCGCACAAAATCGACGGCGATCACCCGCTCGATATAGTTGGCGAACATCCAGTCGATGTCGCTGCGCGAGACCAGCCCGCGCCGGGTAAGACCCGAGACAAACTCCAGGAAGTTGAGCAGGTCGATCAGTTCGCCCTCGAGCGGCTTGGGCATGCCGGGCGTCGCCAGCTCGGTTTTCAGGGCCGCGAATTCCGGCGCGTCGTGATTGGCGAGCACGAAGCGGATACGGCGGTATTTCTCCGACTCGAAGAAGCTCTTGTAGAGCTCGCGGATCTGCTCTGTCTGGCGCATCCGCTCAGATCGCAGATAGCGGAACAGGCCGAAGATGCCCGCCAGCAGCGCCGCCACGAACGTGAAAGCCGAGGCCCAGTTGCGCGCCAGCTCCGACCAGTAGAGCGCGGCATCGCCGCTTCCGGCAAAACTCGAGACAAAGTCCACGGAAACACTCCCTCACGACCTTGTCGCCTCTTTAGAGGCTCGCGGGGCGGCCGTCAGCTGGTCTTCAGCTTGTCGCACAGGTTGCGGCCCGACGGCGTGGTGGCGCGCCATTCGTATTCCATATGGTGCTGATCGGGCACGGCCTGGCCATTGCGCCGGGCCGGGATGAAGGTCTGGGCCGCGAGGCAACGCAGCGTCGGCTCAAGAAACATCGGATCGCTGCAAACGCCATCGCCGCGCACCATGTTGCCAGCCGCGTCGATATCGAGGTCCATCTGGCAACAGCCAGACAGCTGCGCTTTTCTGGCGGCGCGCGGCCAGCGACAGGCGTCAGGGCGGAAACCGCCGGCAAACTTCGCTTCAACCTTGGCGCCCGGGGCTGATGCGGTCTGCGCCAGACCAACAGCGCCAAGCCCGGCCGCGCCGAGACCGGCGACGGCAACCAAAACCGCAAGGGTGGATGCGAGGCGAATGGCCCTTTCTCCCCGGGTACTGGCCTAAGGACAATGGCTGAGGCTATGCCGCTGCTGGACAGGTTGGCAATTGAGGGAAACTGCGGGGCATGGAGATCAGCCTGCTTTCGGTGCTCGACTATGCAGGCGTGGCGACTTTCGCTGCGTCAGGCGCCCTCATGGCCGCGCAGAAACGGCAGGATGTTGTGACGTTCATCTTCTTCGCGGCGATCACGGGCGTCGGCGGCGGCACGCTGCGCGATCTCCTGATCGGCGCGCCGGTCTTCTGGGTCGCTGACGCGGGCTATGTAGTCGTGTGCTCGGTCGTCGCGATCCTGGTCTATCTGACGCGCGGGCGCGGCGTGCATGGGCAGACACTGCTCTGGCTCGATGCCGTCGGCCTGTGCGTCTATGCCTGCGTCGGCGCCGCCAAGGCGCTGTCGCTGGGCGTCTCGCCCGTGGTCTGCGTGGTGATGGGCGCCCTCACCGCCACCTTCGGCGGCATCATCCGCGACGTCCTCGCAGGCGTGCCCTCGATCCTGCTCAGCCGTGAACTCTACATCACGCCGGCAATCGTCAGCTCTGCGGTGTTCGTCAGCCTGCGCACGCTCGGCTTCGACTGGACACTTGCCAGCGCCATCGCCGTGGCCCTCGGCTTCGCGGTCCGCGGCGGCGCGATCATCTGGAAATGGAGCCTGCCGGAGTTCAAACCGCCCGAGGGACGGTAAAAGCCCGGATCAGTCGTCCCGGACCGTCTTTTCCTTGCGCTCGTGACGCTCTTGCGCCTCGAGGCAGAGGGTGGCGATCGGGCGGGCTTCGAGGCGCTTGATACCGATCGGCTCGCCCGTCTCTTCGCAATAGCCGTACTCGCCAAGCTCGATCCGGCGGATGGCCGCGTCGATCTTGGAGACCAGCTTGCGCTCGCGATCACGGGTGCGCAGTTCAAGCGCGCGATCCGCTTCCGACGACGCACGGTCGACGAGGTCCGGGATCGGCGCCACGTTTTCCTGCATGCCGTTGATCGTCTCGCGGTTGCCCTGAAGGATCTCTTCCTTCCACGCCTGCAGCTTTTCCTTGAAGTACTTCAGCTGCTTCTTGCCCATGTAGGGCTCGTTCTCGGTCGGCTTGTAGGTGGCCGTCTTGGAACTCATGTCGCCAACTCCCTGGCATGCCCACACGAATGGCTGCCTTAGATGGGCGGGCTGTATAACCTGCGCGCCCCACCCCGTAAACGCCCGACTGCACGTATTGGGCGATTGTATTTATTGCAGTTTTTTGACCATGGCCGTTCTACAGGCATTCCCGTGAGTATTCGCTCACGCGACGAGCGGAATGCTGCATTGCGGCATTTCCCGCCGGGCGAAAATCAGGCCGGCTCGTTCGCCCGCTCGAGCTTGGCGGCTTCGACCGCGACCCGGACCTCGGCCCAGTTCAGCGTGTCGTCGAGGCCGAAATCCCCAGATGGATCACGCTGGTCGGCGAGCGCGTTGTTGAGCAGGTTGAGGTGACGGCCGGTCGGGCCGTCGCCCAGCATGGCGAGCTGCAGCCGGTCGAGCGCGTCCAGCAGGCGTCGGCCCTTCCGCAGGGCGCGGGCGCGCGCCTCTGGTCCGCCAATGCCCTGCAGGGCCATCAGCGTTGAAATTCCGGAGACACCGGAAGCGCCCGAGACGCCGGAGGCGGCCGCGCGGGGGGCTGCGCCGGATACATTCAGCAGTTCGCCAAAACCTTCGGCGGCAGGCTTTGCGCCGCCGGACGATGCGGCCGCCGAGGTGGACGAGGTTGAATTAACCTTCATTGAAGAGGCTCCTCACCCGGCAGATTTGACCCAGTTGGTTAATGGCGGATTAAGGATCATCACGCCCGATGAAACCTGTTGAGGCAGGAAATGAGGCTTAAGGCTTTGTTGCCAATTCCCGGGCGATGCTTCGGTTGAAACGCTGCGGCCAGAACGGTCGGAAATTTCCGTCACCCGTAACCTGGTATTTCATGCGCGCGATTCGCTCCGCTTTTGCCTGTCTGCTTCTCGTCGCCTCGATCGGCGGGACCGCCCACGCGGGTACGCGCTTGAAGGACATCATCGATGTCGAGGGCGTGCGGGAGAACCAGCTGATCGGCTACGGCGTCGTCTTCGGCCTCAAGGGCTCGGGCGACAGCCTGCGCAACTGCGCCATGCTGCGCCAGAGCATCGAATCCATGATGGAGCGGCTGGGCGTCAACACGCGCAACGCGACGCTGAACACCAAGAATGCGGCCGCCGTGATGGTGACCGCCAACCTGCCGCCCTTCGCCGCCAACGGCACCCGCATCGATGTGACCGTTTCGGCCGTATGCGACGCCGGCAGCCTTGAGGGGGGCACCTTGCTGGCGACGCCGCTGCTCGGCGCAGACGGCCAGGCCTATGCGTCGGCGCAAGGCTCTGTGGCGGTCGGCGCATTCACGGCGGGCGGCGCATCGGGCACGTCGCTGACCCGCAACATCCCCACCAATGGCCGCGTCCCCAATGGCGCGACGATCGAGAAGGAATTGCGCTTCGACTTCGCTGGCGCGCCTGAACTGCGCCTCTCCCTGCGCAATCCGGATTTCACCACGGCAAGCCGCATCGCCGGCGCCATCAACGCTTTCGTTGGCATGGACGCAGCCTCGGCCCTCGATCCCGCCACCGTGCGCCTGCGCCGCCCGGCCAGCTTCCGCGACATGTCGAGCCTGATCGCTCAGATCGAAGGCCTCGAAATCGAGCCGGAGCAACGCGCGCGCGTTATCATCAACGAGACCACGGGCGTCATCGTGATGGGCGAGAATGTCCGCGTCTCCACCGTCGCCATCGCGCAGGGTAACCTGACCATTCATGTGCAGGAGACGCCCGGCGTCGCCATGCCCAATTCCTTCACCAACGCCCCGCCCGTCGTCGTGCCGCAAAGCGATATTTCGGTCGCGGAAGACGCCGCACGGCTTGCCATAGTCGGGGGCAATGGCGTGCCCCTGCGCCAGCTCGTGACCGGGCTCAACGCGCTAGGCGTCAGTCCACGCGACCTGATCGTGATCCTGCAGGCCCTGAAAGCGTCGGGCGCCCTGCAAGCTGACATCGAAGTGATGTGATCGGGATAGCGTCTGATGGCTGATCTCGCCCTTCCCGGTCCACCCGTCGACGTGCTGGCGCAACGCAAGGCTGGCCTGTCCGACGTCGCCAGCGTGCAGACGCGCGAGCAGGCCCGCCACGTCGCCCAGCAGTTCGAGCGGATGTTCATTGCCGAGATGCTGGGGCCGATGTTCGCCGGCATCGAGACCGACGGCCCGTTCGGCGGCGGCAATGCGGAATCAACCTTCCGGCCCATGCTGATCGACCAGTATGCGGACTCGATCGCCAAGAGCGGCGGGGTCGGCATCGCCGACAAGGTCATGAAGGAAATCCTGAAAATGCAGGGGCTGGAATGAGCTCGATCGACGTCGAAGACCGTGCCGAACAGCTGGAGGCGATGACACGCCGCCTGATCAACCTCGTGTCGGCGGAAGCTGCGGCCGTGCAGGCGCACCGCCTGTCAGCCGCCAATGCGGACTGGGACGAAAAGGAGCGGCTGGTGCATGCCTGGCGGCTCGAAGTGTCCCGCATCAAGGCCGATCCAAGCCTGCTGGCAGGATTGTCCCAGCAGCGAAAGGAACAGCTGCGCGCCTCCTCGCGTGAGTTGGAAGCGTCGCTCGAATCACATGCGATGGCCCTCGCAGCGTCAAAGTCCGTCACCGAAGGTCTGGTACGATCAATCGCCAGCGAGATCGCGTCGGTTCGCGCAGCGCCTGCGGGCTATGGTCGTTCCGGCGCCAGCGCGGTCGCCAACCGCCAGGCCTCAGGCCTCGCGGTTAACGCAAAGGCCTGACACGCAAGGGCGCGCAGCCCTTCCGCGCGTCATCAGCCTGCCGTCAGTATGCTCTAGCAGCACGCGATAGTCGCCCGCCGCACTGCATGCGTTACACGCGGGTCATGTGTTTTTTTCAGCTTGGGACGTATTGCCCCCTTGATCTAAGGCCCCTCCCGGCGAACAACGGTGAGGCAGGGGTGCGCGTGCGAAGATGTGGTCAAAGAGATCGCATCATCGTCACTAGTTAGACGGAAGCGGGCTTGATGAATCGCCGTCGCAAACGTCGTATACCTTTTGCGGCCTATGCCGCCCTCATCTTCAACGGCGCCCTGGTCGCCACGCCGTTCATGGCGGCTCACATGATCTCGCAGGCCTATGGCGGACAAAAGCCGGCCTTCCAGAGCACGCCCGACGCCATTGCCGCCACGCGCCAGGCAATGAACGAACGATTTGAGCAAATCGCTGTCATGGATGAAACCTCGCCGCGTCAGGTCTGGTCCGACCTGGTCCGCGCCGCTCTCGAAGAGCGCGAGATGCCCCGGGTTCGCGGTCTGCTGCTCGGCGCTCCGGCCATGCTGGGCGAGACGGATGCCGCCGCGCTGAACGAACGTATCAAGGTCGCAGCGCCGGCTGGCGATGAAGCGGTGATCCAGGCGGCCCTTACCTACCTGCCGGACGACCTGCAGGACGAGTATCAGCGCCGCACACAACCCCTGATGTCGATGTTCCAGGCTTCGGCGCCGGCTTCAGCCCTACCGACGACAACAGCGACGGCGACCAAAGCCAACGTCGTCGAGGACGCCCGGGATGCGGATGACGAGCCGCGCGTCGCGACCAACCGTCTGGGCGACCTGCGCCAGCATACGATGGCGGCAGTGGGCTGGGCCAATGACGACAATACGGACGTACCGGCTTTCCTCCTGTCGGGTATCGGCCTGATCCTCGCCGATCCCGAAGCGCGCGAGGGCGCGTCGGTCGCGATGTCGACCTTGCGCATGCGCACCGAAGCGCCCGTGCCGTTCAAGAGCTACCTGTCGAAGCGGATCGAGGACGTGGTTCCGGTCGCCGAGATGAAGAAGGTTCTGGGCGCAGAGCTGCGCAATGAACTGCGCTACACGCCGGAGAGTGAAGCGGCGGTGCAGCGCGTGTTCAAGACCACGATCGACCGGCAGAAGCTTGAGCCGCTGCTCGCCGAGTTCCGCATCCTGCGCGAGATCGCGCACGACACGTCGGTTGAGTCCGCAATCGATATCGTCAGCCGGGTCAAGGATGGCGTCGATCTGCGCGCCGCTGGCCTCGTTTCCGCCGCCGGGGGCGACCGCGCCGTGGCGCTGGCGCATTATGACGGCGACAACCTGCTGTCGACTGCGCGTACGGTGGTGCCGTGGACCACGGCGCTGAAGATTCAGTTTGCGGGCCTTGCTGCCTGCCTCCTGCTGCTGGCCTTCGTAGCGCTGACAACCTTCTGGAAGTCGTTCCGCCGCAACAAGCCGCGCAAGAAGAGCGCCGTCTATCTGATGGAAGAGCACCCGGCCTGAAGGCTGACACCCAGCCTTACGTTCCGATATTTCAACGCGTAGAGGGTATGACCCCCTCCTGTCCTCCCCCTTTCAGGGGAGGGACCATGAAGCGCGAACTTGCATTGCAGTGAAGGACGGTGATGCGGCCCGGTTCCTCCCCCTGAAAGGGGGAGGTCAGGTGGAGGTGGTGTCTCCGCGGAGGGCCTGCGCGATCAACCCGCGCCAGGCGCCGCAATCCCGAACGCGCCAATAATGCCGACAATCATCATCTGAACCGCAAGCGCGGACAGGATGACGCCAAAGATGCGCGTGATGGCGCCTGCGATCTGATCGCCCATGATGCGGATCAGAGGTCCAGCCGCGAGGAAGATCAGCCCCGCAAGGACGAGGTTGGCGGCAATGGCGAAGGACACGATGCCAATGCCGACCGGATCGCCGGCTGCATTCTGCATGTAGAGCATGGCCGTAGCGATCGACCCCGGCCCCGCAATCATCGGGATGGCGAGCGGAAAGACAGAGACATCCTCGAGACGACCGGACGCTTCCTCATCCGCCAGCACCTGATCGGCACGGGTTTTCTGCCGCGCCTGGCGTTTCTCGAACACCATTTCAAGGGCGATGAGAAAGAGCAGCACACCGCCGGCCACGCGGAAGGCGTCGAGCGAGATTCCGAGGTGTTCGAGCAGCCAGGCGCCTGCAAAGGCGAAGAAGAACAGGATCAGCGCCGCCACGAAGACGGACTTGAACGCCATCTTTCGCGCATAGGCCGAGCCGCCCGGCGCGGTCAGCGATGCAAAGATCGGGGCGACGCC
>CALRWU020000108.1:0-8508 GCA_943371945.1 Azorhizobium sp. AG788 | reverse complement strand
TTAGGCCGGGTTTCTCGGAATTGTCGAGAATGGGAAGTAGTCCTGAGCGTCGCTGATATAATTCAGGTTTTCCTGAATGTGAACCTTATTTGCGAGGTTCCGACCCCTCGGAATCAAGGCACTAGGCGACAACCTGCAGAATTATTTTCCCGGCATGGTCCGCCGTCTCCATTTTTGCGTGGGCAGCGTCCGCCTCGGCGAGGGGGAAGACCCCGCTGACCTGGGGCCGGAACTTGCCCGCTGCAATCCAGGGCCAGACGTTCTTGACCACCCCATCCGCCAGCATGGCCTTGTGCGCGTCGGTCCGGATGCGGAGTGTCGAACCTGAGACCGAGATCCGCTTCAGCATGAGGCGGGTGAGGTCGCCCTCGATCCGCGAGCCCTGCAGGAAAGCGATGTAGGACAGGCGTCCGAGGTCGTTGAGGATGGTGAGATTCTTCTCGAAATACGGCTTGCCGACCATGTCGAGGACCACATCAACGCCGCCGGCATCGCGCAGGATCGTCTCGAAATCCTCGGTCTTGTAGTTGATCGCGCGTTTCGCCCCCAGGCTCTCGCAAAGGCGGCATTTTTCCTCGGTGCCGGCAGTTGCGTAAACGGTTGCGCCCCAGGCTGTTGCGAGCTGGATCGCGGTCGTGCCGATGCCGCTGCCGCCGCCATGGACGAGGAAGGCCTCGCCCGGCTTGAGCTGGCTCATGTGGAAGACGTTGTTCCAGACAGTCAGCACCGTTTCGGGGAGGCCGGCGGCTTCCACGAAAGAGAGCGGCGCCGGCAGGGGCATGGTCGAACCTTCATGCGCCACGGCGTATTCGGCATAGCCGCCGCCGGGCACCAGAGCGCACACCCTGTCGCCAACCTGCCAGCGCGTGACACCTTCGCCCACTGCTTCGATTTTGCCTGCGACTTCAAGGCCCAGCGTCTCCGGGGCGCCCGGGGGCGGCGGATACCGGCCTGCCCGCTGGATGAGGTCGGGACGATTTACCCCCGCTGCGTGAACCTGGATCAGAACCTGCGCCGGTCCGGGCGAAGGCTTCCCGATTTCGTGCAGGGTGAGCTTTTCCCCTACGACCGACTTCACCGTGGTCATCATCAGTTTGGACATTTCGGGCATCCCGCGCTTTAATCATGAACGTAAGGGTCGGGCTGACTTGGGCGCGCTAAGGGCACGCGGTCAAGCAGGGGCCGGGAGCGCGGTGCGAGGAAGCTGGGAGGCGCGGCCATGACGTTCGACGAAGAGCCGATAAGGGTTGTAAAACGCGGTCTGGACGACATGTCGATCCAGGAACTGAAGGACCGTATCGAGGCCCTCAAAGGCGATATCGCCGCCTGCGAAGCCATGATCGTGAAGAAGGAAGCGACACGGAAGGCGGCAGAGGCGGCGTTCTTCAAATCCTAGCCGGAAATCCTCACTGGCGAGTCGTCGCTGACCATTAGCTGACGACAAGCTGATGAAAGTGCTGCAGGCTGTCGTTTGGTTGCAGCGGCAAGGGACTTGCGTGACGCCAGACGTCTTTACGGGACGTAGTATTGGGATTGCCTTCATCAAGGCAGCACAAGGTCCTGTCCGGGCCTGCGGCCCATGACGAGTAGTTTGAGGGACTAATGCGCGACGCCATGTATTCCACCGACCCTGTGCCAGATCACTGGAAGGAGCGGGTCACCGAGTTTGCCGGGTCGGAGATGTTCGACCGCCTTTTCAAGGAAGGCATGTCGCTTGTCGAAGAAGCTGCGAGCTATCTCGATGGCCCCGGCCGGATCGATAGCCGCAAGCTGAACCGCGAACTCGCGCTGGTCTACGCTGCCGAGAGCATGGAAGTGACGACGCGCCTGATGCAGGCCGCTTCCTGGCTGGTCGTTCAGCGCGCCGTCCGCGAAAAGGACATGAAGGTCGAAGAAGCGGGCGACGAGAAATATCGCATTTCCAAGCCCGGCGAACCGCATCCGGTGGATCGCGCCACGATGCCGGCGCAACTTATGGCCCTGGTTGATCGTTCGCGCGGACTCTATGAGCGCGTCTGGCGTTTCGATGCGGCGCTTTATTCGGAATCGCCCCAGCCGGCCGAGAACCATGTGATGAAGCAGATCGATCGTCTGCGCCGTGCAGCTGAAGGCGGCGCCTTCGATCCGCTGTCGGTCTGGCGCCGGTAGGCTTCGTTATCGCATAATCCGATCCACCATCGTACGCAGGCGTTACGCGGCGCGTGCTGACAGGGAGTCTGGGGCATGCATCGGCACCGCAAGCGCGACATTGCCGTGGCCGTCGGGGCTGCGTCGCTGGCCGGCTTTGTCGATGCGACGGGCTTTCTCAGTCTGGGTGGGTTCTTCGTCTCGTTCATGAGCGGTAACTCGACGCGGCTTGCCGTGGGCCTCGCGGGCATTCCTGCGGAGGCGCTGATTGCCGGACGCCTGATCGGATGCTTCGTGCTGGGGGTCATCGCTGGCAGCCTCATAGGGGCCGCAGCACGGCGAATGCGCAGACCCGTGGTGCTGTTGCTGGTCGCGCTCCTTGTCGCTGTAGGCGCGATGCTGGCCGGGACATCCGAAGATCTGGCTGTGCTGTTCGTTGCGGCGGCCATGGGCGCGGAGAACACGACGTTCGAGCGTGATGGCGAGGTCTCTATCGGCCTGACCTACATGACCGGCACGCTCGTGAAGCTGGGCCAGCGTCTGGCCGGGGCGATCATGGGCGGACCGAAGCTGGCCTGGGCCCCCTACCTGATGTTGTGGCTTGGGCTGGTCAGCGGCGCGCTGGCTGGCGCCGGCGTCTGGCCCCTGTTTGGGCTGTCAGGTCTCTGGATCGCCGTCGTTGGGGCCGTGATGCTTGCGGGCGCCTCCTGGCTCATTGTGCGGAGCGAGCAGGTCTGAAAAGCAGAAGGCCCGCCGGTGAGGGCGGGCCTTTGCGAAATTCGGGACGTGGAAGCGCCTTACGACTGCTTCACGAAACCCTTGAACTTATCCTTGAAGCGCGACAGGCGGCCGCCGCGATCCAGCTGCACGCCGGCGCCGCCGGTCCAGGCCGGGTGGGTTTTCGGGTCGATGTCGAGCGCGATGACATGACCTTCCTTGCCAGCGGTCGAGCGGGTTTTGTAACGGGTCCCGTCGGTCATCACCACTTCAACGAAGTGGTAGTCGGGATGGCCTTCTTTCTTCATGGCGAAGTCTCTGGCGTCTGTAGCTGGGCGCCCAAACGTTAACGCCGGGCCGCTTGCTGAATTCGGGAGCGGGGCTCATACCCGAACGGGCAAGCGCTGGCAAGCATATGCGCTGAAGGCAATGAATTCAGGCGTCTGGGAACATAATGAGCGACGGAACAAGCGCACCTCCCTCAACTGAAGGCGCCGGGTTTGACCGGACGGCCGGGGCGCAGCGCTGGGGCGACAATACGCCAGACCGGGCCAAGTCCCGCTCCCTGAGGCCCCTTTTCCGTCTGATGCCCTATGTCGCCAGGCAGCGGACGACGGCTGTGATGGCCGTGATCTTCCTCTTTCTCGCGGCGGTCCTGAACCTTGCCATCACCTTCCCGGTGCAGTGGCTGGGGAATACCGCCTTCCAGAGTTTCGACCCCGCGATGATCAATGCGGGCTTTGGCGCGATGATCGGGATCGCTTTGGCGCTCGGCGTCGCCTCGGCCGTCCGGTTCTACTATTTTTCGCGCTTCGGCGAGCGCCTCGCGGCTGATTTGCGCGGCGACGTCTATGCGCGGCTGATGTCGCTGTCGCCGGCCTACTTCTCGAAGCTGAAGACGGGCGAGGCGGTCTCGCGTCTTACCGCGGACGTGACGCTGATCGAGACTTTCTTCGGGTCGAGCTTCTCGATGGCGGTGCGCTCGATGGTGACGTCGATCGGCGCGTTGATCCTGATGTTCATCACCTCGTGGAAGCTGACAGGCATTCTCTTCATCCTCGCGCCAGCGCTGATCCTGCCCATCCTCGCCATGGGTCGGCGCGTGCGGAAGCTGTCGGTGAACGCGCAGGATCGGATCGCGGATGCAGCGTCTGAGGCCACCGAGACGATCGATGCGATCGACCTCGTCCAGGCCTATGGGATGGAGAAGGAACGCGAGCAGCGATTCCGTGGCGCAATTGAACTGGCGTTCGATGCGGCGCTGGCGCGGATCGGCGCGCGGGCCTGGCTGACCGGCATCGTCATCGCGCTGATGTTCGCCGGTGTCACTGGCGTCATCTGGATCGGCGCGCTCGAAGTGCAATCCGGCGCAATGACAGTCGGCTCCTTCATGCAGTTTGTGCTGCTCGCCGTTTTTGGCGTCGGCGGCTTTGCGACGGTGGCGGAGGTCATGGGCGACGCCATGCGTGCGTCCGGCGCCGCCGTTCGTGCGGTGGAGATTCTCGACCAGCGACCGGATATCGCTGCGCCGCCGAGCCCCAAGCCGATGCCGGCTAAAATCTCGGGGCTCGTGAAGTTGGAAAATGTCTCGTTCGCCTATCCGGACGCGCAGGGGCCGTCTCTGAAGAATGTGAGCTTCGAGGCCAAGCCGGGTGAACTGGTGGCGCTTGTCGGGCCGTCAGGCGCTGGCAAGTCGACCGTCTTCCGCATGCTGCTGCGCTTCTTCGATCCGCAGACGGGCGAAGTGACGCTCGATGGCATGGATGCGCGCGAGACGGATCCGGTTGAATGGCGCGCGCGCTTTGCCTATGTGCCGCAGGACGCGCCAATCTTCTCGGGTGATGCTGCGGGAAATGTGAGGTTTGGGCGAACGGACGCCAGCGAAGCCGAGGTGCGCGAGGCGCTTCAGAAAGCCGAAGCGTTTGCTTTCCTTGAGCCGCGCGGCGGGCTTGCGGCGGAAGTCGGGGCCAAGGGCCGGCAGCTATCGGGTGGAGAACGCCAGCGGATCGCCATCGCGCGGGCGCTGGTGCGTGGCGCGCCGGTGATGTTGCTGGACGAAGCAACGTCGGCGCTTGATGCCGCCAACGAACGCATGGTTCAGAAGGCGCTGGATCAGGCTTCGCAGGGCCGCACCACGCTGGTGATCGCGCACCGCCTCGCCACCGTGCGCAAGGCCAACCGGATCATCGTGCTGGAGCAGGGTCGCGTGGTGGAGCAGGGCGATCACGAGAGCCTCGTCCGCGCGGGCGGGCTCTATGCGAAGTTGGCCGAGATGCAGTTCACGAGCGCGTAGGGCGCCTCAGGACGTCGGCTGCGGGCCGGAGCTCGTTTTTGGCGCCGGCCACAGTAATAACCCAAAGCCGACAAAGATCGCGATGTCGGCGACGTTGAACGACCACGGGTTGCGGATGCCGAGGCCGGACATGTTGATGAAGTCCGCGACCGCGCCATAGGTGAAGCGGTCAATCAGGTTGCCGATCGCGCCGCCCGCCGCAATGCCGAGACCGATCGCGCTGAGCGAGCGGCGGCTCCAGAGTGCGGCGGCGAGCAGGGCAGCGGAGATCGCTCCGGTAAAGCCGATCAGCAGCCAGCGGCCCATCTCGGTGTCGGCCGAAAGCAGGCCGAAATTGACGCCGGGATTCCACGCCATCCGGAAGTTCAGGAAAGGGATGAAGTCGATCGCCTTCACCACGCGCAGGTTCATCTGCTCGACGACCAGCCACTTCGTGAACTGATCGACCGCCACGATCAGCACCAGAGCGACAAGCGCCCGGGCGATATTGCCCCCGAGAACGGAGCGGGGCGGAAGTGGCGGAAAAAGCTGCATGCGGAGAGAACTAGTCGGCTCAAGGCGGCCGGACAAGCTGTCAGGCGCCGCGCCACATCTCGCTGCGGAAAATGTGGAAGAGCGCAGCGGAGCAAACGTAGGGTTATGCTTGGCGGATGCGTCCTCCGGCTTTCGAGGAAGGAAAATCCATGCAGTTCATGATGTTCGTGTGCTCCGACAGCGAGCCGGATGCTGAGCCGGAAGCCAGGGGCGAGATCGAGGCCTGGGTCGAAGATCTCGAACAGCGCGGCAAGCGCCTGACCGGAGACAGGCTGCGGCCGGTGACCGAGGCGAAGACCGTACGCGTGTGTGGCGGGCGCAGGCAGGTGTCCGATGGACCCTTCGCGGAGAGCAAGAAAGTGATCCTCGGCTTCGATATTCTCGAATGCGACAGCATCGCGGAGGCGGTCGATATCGCTGCGAGGTATCCGATGGCCCGCGCCGGGCGGATCGAAGTGCGGGCGTTCTGGCCGTTGGAGGGATAGCCGGCACTGCGGATGAAACGCCGGGCAAGCGTACTATATAAACAAGGGAGGCTGTTTCATGTCTGACGTCGTCAATCTCGGCCAGCTCAATGGCCACAGCGTAGGCCGCATCCTCAAGGAAGCTGTACGTCGCGCAGCAACGGTGATCCGCGCCGAGCGCCAGACATTCGAGGCGCATACCAAACTCAGTTATGGCGGCACGATGGATGACGTCTTCACGTCAGCCGACAAGGCGGCGCAGGAGGTCTATCTCCGCACGTTCACGGAATGCTTCCCCGGATGCGGCGTTCTCGGCGAAGAAGACTCCTACTCGCTGGCGCCAACGCCGCCGCTGACCGCCTATTTCACAGTCGATCCGATCGATGGAACGCGCGCCTTCATCCGCCGGCAGAGCCATGGCATTACGACCATGGTCGCTCTGGTGGATGGCGGACAGGTGATCTCCGCCTATGTCGGCGACATTTCGTCGGACGAAGTCTACGGCTATCGGCCGGGTTCGGAAAAAGTGCATCGCATTACGCGGCTCGATACGTTCGAGACGCTGAACCCACACCTCACGGCGCTCGCTAGCGCCAAGAACATGGTCTTGTTGCTGCGCGATCCGCTGGACACGTATTCAGCGCAGAGCGCGGCGCTTGCGAAGCGCTTCAAGACCTATGAAGTGATGGGATCGTCCATCGGCGCGTGGGCCGCGCGTCTTTGGAAAGGCGAGATTTCCGCGACGCTGCAGCCGCCGTCTTTCGAGACGCCATGGGATTCAACGCCGATCATCGGCATCGGTCGCAAGCTCGGCTTTGCCTGGTTGCAGCCTGATGGCGATGATTGGACAGAGTACGAGCCGGAGCTGCCGCTGAAGCCGACACGGCGGGATCACGACGTGCTGGTTATCCATTCCAGCTATCTCGAGAATGGCCGGCTGAAGATCTGAGTTTTCAGGTGTCTGTCACTGCGCGCCGGCATAGAACCAATCGTCCGAAACGGAGGCTTTCATGTTCGATGCAAACAAGCTGCTTACCCAGATGTTCGGATCCGGAGGCGCGAACAATCCGCTCGGCCAGATCGGCGGCATGCTCGGCAGGCTGCTGAACGACAGCGTGTCCGGCATCAAGGAGGGCGCGGCGGCGATCGAGCAGAAGACCGGCATCGGCGCCAAGGCCGACGCGGCGCTGAAGGACGCAACCGGCAAGTCCAGCGGCGATCTGCTGGGGCAGGCCAAGACGTTCGCGTCCGAAAACAAGATGGCCGCTGGCGCTGCTCTGGGCGGGCTGGGCCTGCTGCTACTGGGCACGCGCGGCGGACGCGGCCTCGTCGGCAGCGCAGCGACGCTGGGCGGTCTCGCGATGGTGGGCGGACTTGCCTACAAGGCGTGGCAGAATCATCAGGCTGGCAATACGCCGGCGGCGCCTGCGCAGATCGAAGCGGCGCCTGACGCCAGCCCGTTCGGCGTGTCCGGCAATTTCGAGCAGGACAATGCGACCGCCATGCTGGTGCTGCGCGCCATGATCGCGGCGGCGGCGTGCGATGGCGTGGTCGACAATGCGGAACGCTCGCGCATCATCGGCGCGCTGGAAGGGGCGGGGCTCGATGTGCACGCCGCGAAATTCCTCGATGCCGAGTTCGCCAGACCCGCCACGATTGCCGAGCTGGCGGCGGCGGCAAACACGCCGGCTCTCGCTGCGCAGGCCTATACGGCAGCGCGCATCGCCATCGAGCCAGACAGCATGAAGGAAAAGGCCTTCCTCATGAATCTCGCCGTGGCGCTTGGCCTCGACGAAGGCCTTGTCGCGCAGATCGACGCGGGCGCAGCGGCTGCGAAGAGCTAGCGCCTTCGCTACGGCTTCTTGACGAGCGTCGCTCTGGTTCCCGCCGCAGGTTTCCTCAGCTTGCCTTCGACTAGCTCGATGAGCTTGGGCGCAAGGCTGGTGTTGGACGCGACGAACGAACCTTTGGCGGCGTCCGTCTTGTCGAGACCTGTGACCACGCCACCTGCTTCCTGCATGATGACGAAGCCGGCCGCGATGTCCCACAGCGAGAGGCCGCGCTCCCAGAAGGCGTCAAAGCGCCCGGCGGCGACCCAGGCGAGATCGAGCGCTGCAGACCCGAAACGGCGCACCGCGGCGACTTCGTTGCGGACGCGCGTAAGCTCGTCGAGGAATTTCTCGCCGCCACTGACGCCGAGTTGCGGGATGCCGGTGGTGACAACTGCATCGCCCAGCTTGCGGCGTGCGCCCACACGCAGGCGTTTGTTGTCGAGCCAGGCGCCGCCGCCCTGTTCGGCCCAGAACAGTTCGTTGCGGATCGGATCGAAGATCACGCCGGCATGCAGCTTCCCATCGCGCTCGAGCGCGATCG
>CALRWU020000107.1:0-8514 GCA_943371945.1 Azorhizobium sp. AG788 | reverse complement strand
CATCCGGGTCGCCATCCGGCCCGACAAGGCGGCGCGGCGGCTGACCGTCGACTTTACAGGTACGAGCGCGCAGGACGCGGGCAATTTCAACGCTCCGCTGTCGATCGCCCGCGCGGCCGTGCTGTATGTTTTCCGGACGCTGGTGGATGACGCCATTCCCCTCAATGAGGGATGCCTGAAGCCAATCGACATCATCACACCCGAGGGTTGCCTGCTGAACCCGATGCGGGGCGCGGCGGTGGTTGCGGGGAATGTCGAGACGAGCATGGTGGTGGTCGATGCGCTTTATGGCGCGTTAGGGCGACTGGCAGCCTCGCAGGGCACGATGAACAATTTCACCTTCGGCAATGAACGCTTCCAGTACTACGAGACGATCTGCGGCGGGTCCGGTGCGGGGCCGGGATTTGCAGGAACGTCGGTGGTGCAGACGCATATGACGAACTCGCGGCTGACGGATCCGGAGATCATGGAAAGCCGGTATCCAATTCTGATCGAGCGCTTTGCCGTACGTGCTGGCTCGGGCGGTAAGGGACAATGGAATGGCGGCGATGGCGCAGTGCGCATCGTGCGTTTCCGCGAGGCAATGACGGCGGCCATTCTCTCAAACCGCCGCACGACGGCGCCGTTCGGCGTGGACGGCGGCGAGGCCGGGAAGCCGGGGCGCAATGCCGTTCGCCGCGCCGATGGGCGTGTGGAGGAGCTGGGCTCCACTGCGCGGGCGGACATGGCCGCAGGGGATGCGTTCATCATCGAGACGCCGGGCGGCGGCGGGTTTGGCAAGCGGGATAGCTGATGTTGGTGCTGCTGGGGATAGCCGTCGTGGTTTTCGGCTTTGTGGTGCGGGCCAATCCGCTACTGGTGGTGATGGCGGCGGCGATGACCACCGGGCTCGCCGCTGCCTGGACGCCGCAGGCTGATCTCGTGATCATGTGGCAGGCGAGCGTCGATACGCTGGCGCGGTTCGGCAAGGCATTCAACGATAACCGCTTCATCAGCCTCGTGTGGATGGTGTTGATCGCGATCGGTCTGCTTGAGCGGTCCGGCCTGCAGGAACGGGCGCGGATGGTGATTGCGCGCATACCGACGGCGACATCAGCGGGCGTGCTGTGGGTCTATCTGTTGATGCGGCAGGTGCTGTCGGCGCTGGGGCTCACCTCGCTCGGAGGACATGCGCAGATGGTGCGGCCACTGGTGGCGCCGATGGCCGAGGGCGCGGCGGAGTCAAAGCACGGCCCGCTGCCGGATCGTGAGCGCTTCCTCATTCGGAGCCATGCGGCAGCGGTTGATAATATCGGGCTGTTCTTTGGTGAGGACATCTTCATCGCCATCGGATCGATCCTGCTGATGGTGGGATATCTCGAAACCAACGGCATCACGATTGCGCCGCTGGCGCTCTCGGTTTGGGCGATCCCGACGGCGATTTGCGCGCTAGCAATCCATTCCGTGCGGCTGTGGCTGTTGGACCGTCGCCTGAAGCGTGTGCTGTCACCAAATCTGGAGGCAGCGAAGTGATACTGCTTCCACATCTCTACATTCTGGGCGGCATTGTCTTTGGCGCGTTCGCCGTTCTGTCGGCCATGGATGGGACCAACCCGCGCAGGTTTCGCACGGCGGCGTTCTGGGGACTGGTTGCTGCGAGCTTCCTGTTCGGATCGCTCATCGGCGACCTGGGCAATGGGCTCGTGGCGCTCGGGCTCGTCGTGCTGGCGGCGTTCGGGTTGGGACAAGGCAAGGCGCGGACGACGTCGACGGAAGAACGACGGGCGAGCGCAGAGAAGCGAGGCAATCTTCTATTTCTGCCGGCCCTGATAATTCCGGCGATTGCTTTGATCGGGACGTTGCTGGCGCAGAATACGACGATCGGCGCGGCGATCATGGACCCGAAGCAAGCAACACTGATCTCGCTGATCATTGGCGTGCTGATCGCGCTGGCAATCATCATGGTGTGGTTGAGGCCTCCCCCGCTCGCGCCGCTGCAGGAGGGGCGAAGGCTGATCGACGCCGTGGGCTGGGCCGTGATCCTTCCGCAGATGCTGGCGTCGCTGGGCGCCGTGTTCCTCGCAGCAGGCGTCGGGGATCAGGTCGGCAAGCTGTTTACGGACTACATCCCTCTCGATACGCGATTTGCTGCGGTGGCGGCGTACTGCATCGGGATGGCGATGTTCACGATCCTGATGGGCAATGCCTTCGCGGCGTTTCCGGTGATGACGGCGGCGGTAGGATTGCCAATCCTGATTCACAGCTTCGGCGGCGATCCCGCTGTGGTATGCGCGATCGGCATGCTGGCGGGATTCTGCGGGACGCTGATGACGCCGATGGCCGCGAACTTCAACGTTGTGCCTGCCAACCTGCTTGATCTGCCGGACCGAAAGGCTGCACTTAATGGCGTGATCCGCGCGCAGATACCCACGGCGCTGCCAATGCTGGGAGTGAATATCGTGCTGATGTATTTCCTGGCGTTTCACGCATGACAAAGCTTACGCGCGACATTGCCGAAAAATTTGCGGGTCTGGCCTTGAACCACGTCAGCCGGCCTTATCCCTACAAGATGGATCATGTGCTGACGGGGCCGCAGGATTCCGTAGAGCCCCGCAGCGTACATCCGATCTTCTTCGGGTCGTTCGACTGGCATAGCTGCGTACACGGCTACTGGCTGATGGCGCGGCTGGTGCGGCGGCATCCAGAGATCGGCGCTGCGGCGCAGATCAGGGCGCTGTTCGCCGAGCGCTTCACCGCGGCGAATGTGGCGGGCGAGTTGGCGTATCTGGCGCGGCCGATGTCACGCGGGTTCGAGCGGCCCTATGGATGGGGCTGGTTGCTGGCGCTGCAGGCAGAGCTGGAGCTGCATGGCGAGACCGAGCTTGCGGTGGCTGCGGTGCAGTTACGGCCGCTGGCGGAAGGATTTGCACAGCGCTTTCGCGATTTCCTGCCACTTGCGGACTATCCGGTGCGCACGGGGGTGCATTCATCGACGGCGTTTGCGCTTCGCATGGCGGCGGACTGGGCCGATGCGTTCGATCCGCGCCTGTTCGAGTTGATGCGGACCAAAGCTATCGCCTGGTACGGGGGCGATCGGGATTGCCAGGCGTGGGAGCCGTCGCAGGATGATTTTCTCTCGCCCGCGCTGATCGAGGTGGAGTGCATGCGGCGGATGCTGACTTCGGCACAGTTCCGCGAATGGCTGGGCCGCTTCATGCCGCGGCTGGCGAAAGGCGACCCCACGTCGATCTTTGCTCCGGCGCAGGTGAGCGACAGAAGCGATGGCAAGATTGCGCACCTCGATGGTCTCAATCTTTCGCGGGCATGGTGCTGGCGATCACTGGCGACAATGCTGGGCGATCATCCGGTAGCTGCGCGAGCGCGCGAGGCGGCCGACCGGCATATAGACGCTAGCCTGCCACATGTCGCGGGAGACTATATGGGCGAACACTGGCTGGCGACGTTCGCGCTGCTGGCGCTGGATTTCTGACGCGATTTATTTGCAGTGCTTTGCCTGCCGCTCGCGGATCATCCTCTGGGAGCTGTCGCGGTCGAGCTGGGAGAGTTCGCCCCGCTTGTCGAGATCGGTGAAGATGGCGTCGGCGCGCACGTAGAGGGGGCACGAGTCCTTGTAGAAACCATTGTCGTCGTAAAGGTCGGCCAACATGGATAGGGTGACGGCTTGCGAGCGGACATTGGCCGGAAGGCTGTTGGATCTACGAACAAGATCGTCGCTGATGTCGACCTGTTGACGCAGCAAGGCGACGCCTTCCTTGAAGCGGCCGGCCATGGCGAGGGCTTGGGCGCGGGCGGCCAGGACGATGTGTTGTGTGCGTTTCGCGCCATCGTCGTCGGGCTGGAATTCCAGCAGGACAGGCACCAGCGCGGACGCGGCGTCCATCTCGACGAGGCCATCCTTCGCGCGATCAATGCCGAGCAGCGTGACGCCGAGCGCCCAGTGCGCCTCGATGGCGAGGCGGACGCCGAGCATGTCTTCGGGATGGATCGCCGCGTAGGCGGAGGTGAGCTCTACGAGACGGCGGTAGGCGCTTTCGGAAGCGGCGGCGCCCTGCCCGTAATAGATGGCTTCGGCCTTTGCGTCCCACGCCCGGGCAAGCAGGTATTGCAGGTCGCGCGCATCGGCGGGATCGGGCGTCAGGCTGGCGGCGACATCAATGGCGCGCTGGGCGCGGACGACGCTGTCACCGTATGCGCCCTTCCAGTTGCCGAGGATAGCGACCTCGACTCCGTGCTGGACTGAGAGCATGGCGCGCTGACGGCTATCGGCTGGAATGGTGGCGATATCCTGGCCGGCCCGTTCAAGCAGGCGCGTCGCCGTGTCAAAATCCTGCTGCGAGTTCATGGCGATGGCCGCGTGACGGATTGCGATTCCGGCGCGCAGGGCGGCGACACTGGCGTCACGGGGCTTCAACGCTTCCAGCCTGTTCGCGATGGCGCCGGCGCGTGCGAGATTTTCCAGCGCTGCATCGACTTCACCGAGATTGGCGCGGGAGCGGCCCGCCTGGAGGTCAGCGATACGCACGAGGCCTTCAGCCGCCTCCTGCAGTACGGCCGGCGGCGCTGACGGCGTTTGGACAAGGGCGTCGAGATAGCGTTGGGCGACACGGGCGGCGTCGCGGCGCAGGACGAGCGTCTGCGGCATGCGTTCGAGACGATCATAGAGATCGTTCACGACATACTTCGCGAGCGATCGAACTTCGGTGAAGCGCGTTTCAGCTTCGCGGCGCGCGCTGTCGGCCTGCGCATAGAGAACGGAGGTGACGGTGAGAGCCGCGACGAGTCCTGAGGCGGCAACGGCCCCGGCGATCACGCGCCAGCGACGGCGCCGGACAAATTTCTGGAAGACATAGAAGCGGTCGCTGGTGCGCGCAGTTATGGGGCGGAAATCGAGCCAGGCGCGCAGGTCAACGCCAAGCGCGACGGCGGCAGGGTAGCGCTGGTCAGAATCGGCGTTGCAGGCCCGCAGAATGATGGCGTCGAGATCGCCATGCACGGCTCGTGCTCGGGACAGGCGCCATTGCGACGGACGATCGGCAAAGGCGGTGGAGCGTTCGATGGCCTGCGAGGCAGGGAGCGTTGGCGCGGCGCTGCGTGGCGACTCTCCGGTGAGCAGCGCGCGCAGGATGGCGCCCAGAGCGAAGACATCGTCCGCAGGCGTGGGGATGGCGCCGGCTTCGCGTTGCGGACTGGCATAGCCTGGGGTCCGCGGAAAGAGGCCGGCGTCGTTCGTTTCGCCAAGCAGACGCGCGACGCCGAAATCGACGACTTTGGGATCGCCTGCCTCGGTTACGAGGATGTTGGCCGGCTTGAGATCGGCGTGGACGATGAGGTTCTGGTGGGCATGCTGCACAGCTTCGCAGATCGCGATCATCATCTCCACGATCTGGCGCGGAGGCAGGTCGCGTATGTGGACGTAGTCGTCGATGGCGACGCCGCGAACCAGCTCCATGATCAGGTAGGGCGCGCCACCCTCGTCGACGCCTCCATCATAGAGTTGCGCGATGTGGCGGTGGCTGAGCGTTGCAAGCGCGCGGCGTTCGCGGTCGAACAAGGTGCGGGCGGTCTCGGCGAAAAGCGTGGGGCGAACGCGCTTGATGGCGACGGCGTGTTCAAACAGGCCATCGTCGCGGGCGCCGACGAAGACGTCTCCCATGCCACCCTGCCCGATGCGCTCGACGATGCGATAGCGACCGATGCGGCTGGGCATGGGTTCGTCGCGCGGTTGCAAGCCGCCGGTGGGCATGGCGCGTTCGGCCATGGCGTCCGCTTTCAGGAGACGACGCACCTCTTCAAGCAGTGGGAGATCGCCGGCGCAGGCGTTTGCGAGATAGGCATCGCGGTCTGCGTCAGTCGTCTCAAGCGCTTCCTCGAAGATGGCGAGTGCGCGGCGGGTCAGTGCGGCGTCCATCGGATCAGCGCGGGCCGAGTTCGGCCACGAGCCAGGCGCGGGCGGCGCGCCACTGACGCTTCACCGTGCGTACAGAGACGCCGTCGATCTCTGCAACTTCTTCGAGCGTAAGGCCGGCGAAATAGCGCTGGTCGACGAGGCGGGCATAGTCGGGGGCGACGGATTCGAGTTTCGACAGGGCGCGGTCGAGGTCTTCGAGGTCGATGGACTGGGCGCCGAGTTCGGGCGGAAGCTGGGTTGAGACAGGCGGCGGCTGCCGCTTCGCCGCGCGCATCTTCCGGATCTCGTCGATCAGGATCTGGCGCATGACGCGGGCCGACAGAGACAGGAAATGGGTGCGGCCTTTGAAGTCGAGTCGATCGAGACCAGACAGGCGAATGACCGCTTCGTGGGCAAGATCCGTCGGCTGGATCTGCAGCACGGCGGCATCGCCATTGAGGACACGGCCAGCGACCTTCCGAAATTCATCATAGTGGGCGCGCAAGAGTGCGTCCCGAGCGGCTGCCTGAGCGCCGCTTTTCTGATCCTGGCGCTCTGGCCCGTTCACGTTTTCCACCCTCGCGAGGCGATAAACCACGCGAACGGTATGGTGCAAATACCAGACCCACGCGCGTGGGGCGTCCTTCATGCACAAAAATCGCGTCCGGCATGACCCGATCTGCCGCGGAACCCCGCTTTCCGGCCTGAAAGCTCGCGAAGCGGGCGGCGATGTGGGGCCGCCGTCTGTTCAGCGGGCCGGTGCGGTGGTGGTGCGGACCGAGGCCTCAGTCTCGCCGCGGAACCCGCTCGCCGCCGCACCGTGCCAGCCTGCCAGAGCAGCAATCACCCGGAATTGGGGTGCTGTGCCTGGGCAACGGCCGCACGGACCGGGATCTGTTTACCACTGAGCACTCTCCCTCCGGTGGCCAACGTTTGCGATTGCAACTTCTTGCAGAGGCCAACTTGCTGCAGGCTACGAGAATGAGAAACAGACGCACGCCACGGACGATTTCAACCTGACCCCAACCTGTCACGCCTTGGTGCAGTTTGTGGCCCGAAGCCATTCGCACGGCTGCTTCCCTTGCCTTCAGGCCGGGCGACAGCTCGCTAGCCAAGCATCAAGCTGCGAATGATACGCACAAGGGGAGTCGCAATCTCGACGAGCTTCCGACTCTCATTTTACGTTTCGTAAAGCCTCAATTCACACTCAATCAAGCGACACCGCAATCAGCCCAATCACTGCGTCAACGGCATGTACGTTCGACGCGCGTTAGTTGGATTTCGTCGACGGTTGCAAATCTGAATTGAGAGTTGCGCCAAGCAAGACGCGCCTGCGCTTGCAATTGAACTCGCAGCAACAAGTTACAACCCGAAGCGCTCACGACATGCGAATGGAGAAGGTTCTGTCGCTAGGGCCTCGTTGTTGCATCCATGCCCCCAACAACTTCATGCTGGTGGGGACCACAATGGCTGTCAAGTTTACGCGTAGCGATCTCGAATTCATCCTTGAGCAGATCAAATTGGCTGAGAACAATCAGCCACCCGTCAGCCCCCACCTGGCATACGGCCTCCGGGAAGTCGCCGGCACTGACAACAACTCCGTACCCGGACAAGGGACGTTCGGTTCAGCCGACCAGCTCTTCCCGCACACGACTGACTCGCTGTTCCGCACAGTCACAGTCAGCGCGGGCATGCTGAGCGGACCACTCGGTGCGTTTGCAGCGTTTGCCGCGCCGGATGGCACAGTCACCACCACCTACGCATCCACCTCCCCGAGCAGCTTCGTCATTGACGCCGATCCCCGCATCATCTCGAACCTGATCACCGACCAGACCGCGAACAACCCTGCCGCTCTCCAGGCCCAGCAGGCCGCCTTCGACGTGCTCGGTTTCGGCTACCAGCAAGCCAACAATCCGACGCAGCCTTCGGCGATCGCCGGCGACGGCAGCCTCTTCATCAACAACGTCACGCCTGATGCCGGCCTGTCAGCGCCGTTCAACAGCCTCTTCACGTTCTTCGGCCAGTTCTTCGATCACGGCCTCGACCTGATCTCCAAGGGCGGCAACGGCACGGTGTTCGTGCCCCTCGCGGCGGACGATCCGCTGCGCACGGTCGGACCCGATGGAATCGCGGGAACCGGCGATGAAGTTCCCGATAGCCTGGCCTTCATGGTGCTGACGCGCGCGACCGACAAGGTCGTGCAGCCCGGCGCCGACGGCATTCTCGGAACATCCGACGACATTCACTTCGCCGAAAACACCGTCACTCCGTTCGTTGACCAGAACCAGACCTATTCCTCGTCGCCCTCGCACCAGGTTTTCCTGCGCGAGTACGGCACGTTGCCGAACGGCCGGCCGTACATCACGGGCAACCTGCTCTCGCACACCAATGTCGACGGCTCGCACACGCAGGCGACCTGGGCCGACGTGAAAGCCAATGCGCTGCGTATCGGCATCGTGCTCAACGACACGACAGATCTCGTCAACCTGCCGATGCTGCGCGTCGATGACTACGGCAACCTGATCCCGAATGCGCAGGGCCTCGCCCAGATCGTCACCGGCGTGGGCGCCGATGGCAAAGCGGGCACGGCAGACGACACCGTGGTGTCGGGCTCGATCAATCCGGAT
>CALRWU020000106.1:0-8549 GCA_943371945.1 Azorhizobium sp. AG788 | reverse complement strand
TGCGACGGCGTCTGGAAGGGGCTGACCTTCTAGTCCGGGCAATACAGCCGGCCCTCCCAATCCGCTGCAAGATCGCTTATCTAGTGCCTAGCCCATTGTTTTGGCCCTCATGCCCGGCTCCGTATGCCGGCGCCCCGTTCGACCAGGAGACCCCCCATGCGCGACTACCTGAAATTCTACATCAACGGCGAATGGGTCGACCCGGTGACCCCGCGCGCGCTCGACGTGCAGAACCCGGCCACCGAGGAGGCCTACGCTCGTATCTCGATCGGTTCGAAAGCCGACGTGGATAAAGCCGTCGCCGCTGCCAAGGCCGCATTCCCCGCCTTCTCGACGACCACAAAGGAATACCGCGCCGACCTGCTCGACAAGATCATCGCAGTCTATTCAAAACGCCTCGGCGACATGGCCGGCGCCGTGTCAGAGGAGATGGGCGCGCCGCTCTGGCTCGCGCAGGCGGCCCACGCCCCGTCCGGCCTCGGCCACCTGATGCAGGCCGCCAAATACCTGCGCGAATTCCAGTTCGAAGAGCGTCGCGGCAAGCACTTGATCCGCAAGGAAGCCATCGGCGTCTGCGGCTTCATCACGCCGTGGAACTGGCCGCAGAACCAGATCGCCTGCAAGGTCGCGCCCGCCATCGCCGCTGGCTGCACGATGGTGCTCAAGCCGTCAGAGATCGCCCCGATCGACGCCATCATCTTCGCCGAAATCATGCATGAGGCTGGCGTGCCGAAAGGCGTCTTCAACCTCGTCAACGGCGATGGCCCCGGCGTCGGCGCCGCGCTCTCGTCTCACCCGGATGTCGACATGGTGTCGTTCACCGGCTCCACCCGCGCCGGCGTGCTGGTTGCGCAAGCTGCCGCGCCGACGGTCAAGCGCGTCGCGCAGGAGCTCGGCGGCAAGTCCGCCAACATCGTTCTTGACGATGCCGACATCACCAAGGCCGTCTCCTCGGGCGTCATGCAGATGATGACCAATACGGGCCAGAGCTGCAACGCGCCCTCGCGCATGTTCGTGCCGCGCGGCAAGAACGAAGAAGCGAAAGCCATCGCCAAGGCGACCATAGAAAAAGTGAAGGTGCAGGACCCCGCAACGGCAGAGAAGGGCGCCATCGGCCCCGTCGTCTCCGAAACGCAATGGAACAAGATCCAGGGTCTCATCAAGAAGGGCATCGATGAAGGCGCAACGCTCGTCGCCGGCGGTCTCGGCCGGCCTGACGGCCTCAATCGCGGCTACTATGTGAAGCCGACCGTGTTCGCCGACGTCCGCAACGACATGACCATCGCCGTTGAGGAAATCTTCGGGCCCGTGCTCTGCATGATCCCGTACGATACGGAAGAGCAGGCGATCGAGATGGCCAACGATACGGTCTATGGCCTGTCGGGCTATGTGCAGGGTGAACAGACCCACGCCCAGACAGTCGCCAACCAGCTCCGCACCGGCATGGTGCACCTCAACGGCGCCGGTTCCGACCAGACCATGCCGTTCGGCGGCTACCGCCAGTCGGGCAATGGCCGCGAATGGGGCGAGGCCGGCATACACGAGTTCCTGGAAACCAAGTCCGTCTTCGGCTTCGCCACGGCCTGAGCAGGGGAATCCTGATCCGTTCAGGTCTTCGTGACGTAGATTAAATCAGGCCGGTTCGCTGCACGCGGGCCGGCCTGTTGCATTGGCGCTAAACCGGCGCACACTATCTCTAGAGAGCCAGACCCCGCCCTAGGAGGCGACCATGTTCAAGACAATCTGCGCCGCAGCCCTCGTTGCCAGCACCACCCTCCTGGCCGCCTGCGCGAGCAGCGGCCCCACCCCCTATCAGCCGGCGTCCGCCAACTACAGCCGCGGCTATACCGAGACGAAGCTCGAGGACACGCGCTATCGCATCTCTTTCAAGGGCAATTCGCTCACCGAACGCGAGACAGTCGAGAACTACATGTTGTTCCGTGCGGCCGAACTCACGCTGCAAAGCGGATACGACACTTTCACCATTTCCAACCGCGACACCGACGCGGACAAGCGCACCCGCTACACCGGCGGCTTCTACGGCCCGCGCCTGTCCTACACATATTTCTCGCCGCGCTGGGGCTGGGTAAACGCCTGGGACCCGTTCTGGAATGACAGTGCCCGCTACCAGGAGGCCACGAGCTATGAAGCCTTCGCTGAGATCGTGATGACAAAGGGCCCGAAGGGTTCTGACCCGAATGCGTTCGACGCCCGACAGGTCTCGCAGAACCTTGGTCCCGCGATCCAGCGCCCGGGCGGCAGTCCCGCGTCATAAAAGCAGCGAGATTTCTAGGTTTTTCGCCTGTAAACGCCACCGCAACCACGCCCTGCTAAGACCAGCGGGTCATGATCCCCGCCGTCTCGATCATTATCCCGACCTTTCGCCGCCCAGACCGCGCAGTTGAAGCCGCGCGATCCGCGTTGGCGCAAATCTGCAGTGTCTCGCTCGAAGTCGTGCTGGTCGACAATGATCCCGCAGGCTCGGCGCTCGCCCCCCTGCGCGCACTCACCGACCCGCGCATTGTCGTCGTCCACGAACCCCGCGCCGGCGTCGCCAACGCGCGCAATGCCGGCCTGCGCGCAGCAAGGGGAGAGCTGATCGCCTTCCTCGATGACGATGAGGTCGCACCCGAAACCTGGCTGTCCGAACTGCTGCGCGTTCAACAGGCTTTCACCGCCGACGCCGTCTTCGGCCCGGTCCGCACGCGCCTCTTGGCGCCCCCGCGCGACCACGCCGCATACTTCGACGCCTTCTTTGCTCGTGATCCCGGCCACGCCGAAGGACGTATCAGCCTTTACTACGGTTGCGGTTGTAGCCTGATCCGCCGCGCGTCTCTTCCCTCAGTCGAACCCTTCTCCGCCGCCCGCAACGAAATCGGCGGCGAGGACGACCTCCTGTTCCAGACGATGGAAGCCGCCGGCGCTTCTTTTGCTTGGGCGCCAAAGGCATGGGTCTGGGAAACACCCGAACCGTCACGCGTCACGCTTTCCTACACGCTTCGCCGCGCATTCGCTTACGGGCAGGGGCCGGCCACCAAAGCCTGGACAGGTCCGAAGCGCGATCTTCGCGCCATCGCCTACTGGATGGCTGTCGGCCTCGCGCAGACCATCATCTACGGCGCCATCGCCTTCGCGAGCTTCCTCGGCAAGACCCCCGGCCGCGCCTTTGCCTATCGCAAGTTCGTCGAGGGTCTCGGCAAGCTGCTGTGGTTCCCGATGATCAAGCCGCGCTTCTACGGCGCCGCTAGATTGAAGGCGAAAGTCGCCTAGACCAACCCCACCGGCACGTTCACCGGCATGTCCAGCAATTGCTGCGCCTTGCCCTTCGCCAGCGGATCGAGGCGCAGGCTCGCAAATTGTCCCCCGCCCAGCGCGTCGAGAAAATGAAGGTTCACCGCGTTCAGCCCCGGAACGTCATAGCGCAGCACCGCCGGGTTGGCCCCGCCTTCGAACTCGTGCGCGAACCAGTCCATCATCGATTTCGGTGACAGCGCTGCGCGTATCCACGGCAGGTAGTCGGGCTTTCGCGCGATTACCCCGATATTGAACGCATCGCCCTTATCGCCGCTGCGTGCCCAAGCAAGGTCGATCAGCAGGACCTCCCTCATATGCGCGGCAGGTTTCGGTTCGGCGACTGGCATTGGTCGCACGATCATTTCTGGCGCGAAGACGCGTGCAGGCGCCTTCACTGTCATCGACTCGCTTGTCTCGCCGAGCGAAATCGTCAAGGGCACGTCATCCAGGGCAATCGTTGTCGACCATACGCGCATCACTGGCCGTACTTCTGCGCGCGAGCCGAACCATCCAGCCGTCCCCACGGACATGGATGTCGTCGGACTATCAAATTCGCGGAGGAACGGCTTCAGTCCGCTCGCATCGTCATGCTCGACCGCCAGCTTGTAGATCACTTCGCGCGTATCAAGCGCCCGTGCGTGCGCGCCATAGCTCGCCTCCGACCCCAGCACTTCGATCCGGCTCGTACGGAATGGGCCGAGATTTGTCTGGCGCAGCATGCCGTTCACACGTTCAAGCACTGCTTCTGCCTGCCGCTGCGCCTTGCGCACGGCATCGCGGCCAACAACCGCCATGAAGCCGATACAGCGATACCCATCTGCCCAGGTAAGGCACACCTTGTACTTGCCCGACGGCGGATAACCGGTGGCGCCCGTCACGCGCACACGGTTTGTGCCGACATCGCTGACCTTCACCTGAGAGAAGTCGCACACCACATCGGGCAGCATATAGGCCTGCGGATCTCCCACCTCGTAGAGGATCTGCTCAGCCACGACCGCCTCATTGACGAGTCCGCCCGTGCCCTCCGGCTTGGTCACGACGAAACTACCATCGGCGTGGCACTCGATAATGGGATAGCCGACATTCGCCCAGTCCGGCACATCCTCCCAGTCAGTGAACAGCCCGCCCGAAGCCTGCGCGCCGCACTCGATCACATGCCCCGCCAGCGAGCCCTGGCTCAGCTTGTCATGCTCGTCTGCGCTCCAGCTGAACTCATGCATGAGGATGCCGAGCGTCAGCGCCGAATCCACGCACCGACCGGTGATCACCATGTCCGCGCCCATGGCCAGCGCCCGCGCAATCGGCGAGCCGCCGAGATAGGCGTTCACCGTCATGATCTGCTCATGCGGCGGGAAGGGCGCCCCGGTGAACATCTCGGCGTGGCTGCTGATCTCACCGATCCGCCCGATCAGGTCGTCGCCCTCGACATAGGCGATCCTGAAGCTAAGCCCGGCTTCCTTTGCGATGTCATGCATCCGCTCGGCGCATGCTTTCGGCGTCAAGCCGCCCGCATTGGTGACGATCTTTGTGCCCGTGGCCTTCAGGTCCCGCAGGTTGTCACGCCACACCCACTCGGTGAAATCGGTGGCGTAACCCACCGGATGCCCCGCCTTCCGCATGCCACCGAAAGCCGCCATCGTGGCTTCCGCGAGATAGTCGAGGATCAGATAATCCACGCCTGCCTTGATCAGCTGCGTCGGCGCAACGCTGCTATCGCCGTAGAACGCGCACGCCCCTCCGATCCGCACAATCTTGCTCATCGGGTATCCTCCACCGCTTCTGTTCGGCGATGGTGCGACCGCGCCTTCATGTCCGCAAGTGACGCCGAAGCATCAGCCGCAATCGCCCCCGGCGCAGTCATCGCCCTCTATCTCGACCGTTGCGTGATCGATGTTGTGCACATCATGCAGCCGCGTTTTGATTTGCGCCACTACCGCCGGACCCGACGCCGCATCACTGATGCGCGCATGCAGCGTCATCATCGAGCGTTTTCCGTCCAGCGACCACAGGTGAGCATGATGGATGTCCGTCACGCCATCGATATGCTTTGCAAGATCGCGCGTCACGTCATCGAGACTGATGTTACCCGGAGCGCCCTCCAGCAAGATATGCGCGCTCTCCGCTGTCAGCGACCAGGCCGACCGCAGGATGATCAACGCCACCAGGATCGACAGGATTGGATCCGCCGGCAGCCAGCCCGTCGCCATGATCACGCCCGCTGCGACAATCGCCGCCAGCGATCCCAGCAGGTCGCCAGCCACATGGAGCAGGGCGCCCCGCACGTTGAGATTGCCGTGGTCTGCGCCATGGAGCACCGCGAACGACGCAAGGTTAACCGCCAGCCCGCCGACCGCGACCCACATCATCAGCCCCGGCTCGATCGGCTGCGGATTGTTCAGGCGCACGATTGCCTCCACCACGATCCACGCTGCGATCGCAAACAGCGTCAGGCCATTCACAAAAGCCGCCAACACCGGAAAGCGTCGGAACCCGAACGTCCGCGTCGATGTCGCAGGTCGCCGCGCCATGCGGAACCCGATCCACGCCAGCGCCAGCGCGCCAAAATCCGACAGCATGTGCCCGGCGTCGGCGATCAGCGCCAACGATCCCGCGAGAACGCCCCCCACCAGCTCCACGCCCATGAAGGCGCCGGTCAGCAGGGCGGCGATGCCGATGCGCGACGCATTCTTGTCATCAACATGCGACGGGGCGTGCGAATGTCCATGCGTATGATCGTGGCCATTATCGTGCGCGTGGTCATGACCATGGTCATGCCGCTTATGGTGGTCTCGCGCGTGTGCGTGATCGTGCGCCATGACGCTCCCCTACGCTGGCGCGCTACGAATTTCAAATGAATACAATGGTATGGTATAGCGGTTGAAACACAGTGCCACCGCGCGTTTCGTCAGCACGCCGTCAGTGAGCGCCACCCGCTACCGGCGTCGACGCCACTGTCCGCGTCGCCTCGATCATCGCCTGCGCGATTTCTTCCTCGCCGGAGACAATTACGTCTGCGCCCTTGGCTGTCAGGTACTCGATCTCCGCGTCATTGTGTGAACGCGCGAGGATCCGGATTTTCGGGTTCAGTCGCCGCGCAATCTCGACAATTCGCCCAGCCTCGAACCCGTCAGGCACGGTCACATAGATCAGATGCGCGCGGTGCACCGCCGCAGCCTCCAGCACATCCGCCGAAACCGCATTGCCCGCAATCGCCGGCACGCCCTTTTCGTGCAGCCGCTCGACCACTTCCTGCCGGTCTTCCACCACTGAATATTCGATCCGCAACCGCCCCAGCGACCGCGCCACGCGCGATCCCACGCGTCCAAACCCGACAATGATCGCGCGATCCTTAGCCGACAGCGGATCGGTCGCCGACTTCGCGGGCTTTGGCGTCATCCGGGCGACAATCATGAACACGAACGGGTTCAGGACGATGGAGATGATCGCCGCCCCCAGGATCAGGTCGCTCGCCTCTTCCGGCAGCAGGCCCACCCCCAGCCCAAGACTCGCCAGAATGAACGAGAACTCGCCGATCTGCGCGAGGCTCGCCGCGATGAGCGCCGAACTTTCTTTCGGTTGCCTGAACAGGTGCATGATCAGTAGCGCGGCCAGCGACTTGCCAACCATCACGATCAGCACAGCGCCCAGGAGCTGTAGTGGCGCATTCACCACCGTCATCGGATCGAACAGCATGCCGACCGAGACAAAGAACAACACCGCAAACGCATCCCGCAAAGGCAGCGTCTCGTTGGCTGCCTGCTGCGACAACTCGCTCTCGCCCATGATCATGCCGGCGAAGAATGCGCCCAGTGCGAACGACACGCCGAACAGTTCGGACGCTCCGAGCGCGACACCCAACGCAATCGCCAGCACCGCGAGCCGGAACAGCTCGCGCGACCCCAGATGCACCACGCGATGCAGCAACCACGGAATGATCCGCTTGCCCGCCACCAGCATGATCACCGCGAACGCGCCCACCTTGCCGAGCGTGATGACAATCGCCAGTGCAACCTGTCCGGCCTGGTCCCACGTAAAGCCCGCGCCGCTTGCGGCCATCTGGTTGCGCAGGTCCGCCCACGTCGGCAGCAGCACCAGCGCGAGGACCATGGCGAGATCCTCCACGATCAGCCAGCCGACCGCGATCTTGCCTTTCTCCGTGTGCATCACATGCCGCTCCTGCAGCGCGCGCAGCAGCACGACAGTCGAGGCGACCGACAGGGCAAGGCCGAAGACGATACCCGCCTCCACCGTCCATCCCATCGCATAGCCCATGCCGAGGCCGAGCAGCGTCGCCACCGCGATTTGCGCGATCGCGCCGGGCAGGGCGATCTTGCGCACCGACATCAGGTCAGCGAGCGAGAAGTGCAGCCCCACCCCAAACATCAACAGGATCACGCCCATCTCCGCCAGCTCGCTCGCGAGCCCGGCGTCGGCGACGTAGCCTGGCGTAAACGGCCCGATGACGACGCCCGCGATCAGGTACCCCACCAGCGGCGACAGCTTCAGACGCGTCGCGATCAGCCCGAAGACGAAAGCCAGTCCGAGTCCGACGGACATGAGGGTGATCAGCGGTGTCCCGTGGGGCATCGTGCGAGGAGGTCCTTTCGCGAAGGATTGAAGGTTACAAATAGGATCGACCGTCGCGGATCGCAGCTTCTGATCGCAAGAAAATTCGCCCGTGCGCCGCATTACAGAACAATGATGCCAGCGTGTTGCCGTGAGGGCTCACCGCCGCGTAGGTTCCGCGCATGAGCAACGAGACGATCCTGGTGGGTGACGCGGGCGGCACCAACGTCCGCTTCGCGGTAGCGCGCGTCGATGACAGCGGGATCACGCTATCGCCGATCTGGAAGCGCCCGGGTGCGGGTTATCCGACTTTCGCGGATGCTCTGTCGGCGTACCTCGCCGAAAGCGGTGCAAAGCCCAACGGGGCGTCGTTCGGACTCGCGGGGGCCGAGGTCGGCGGCCGCATCGAGCTTCTCAATCGTGGTTGGACCGTTGATCGGCGTGAGACCACAGAGCAACTCGGCCTCGACAGCGTCGTCATGGTCAATGACTTCTTCGCCATGGCCCGTGGCGCGGTCGAACTCGCGCCCGGTGACGCGCTTGAGATCACCTCCGGCGTCGCTGATCCTCTTGGCTCCGTCGCCGTAGGCGGCCCGGGCACGGGCTTCGGCATCGCCATGTTGCGCCGTGTGCGCGAGGGGTGGGTGGTGGGGGCGGGGGAGGGGGGGCACCAGAGCTATTCACCGCAG
>CALRWU020000105.1:0-8584 GCA_943371945.1 Azorhizobium sp. AG788 | reverse complement strand
CTGACGGCTGCTTGCTCCAGCGGCCGCCCGCTCGTTCTACTCTATGTGCTGGATGAACAAAGCCGCGAGACGCGCGCACCCGGCGCAGCAACCAGGTGGTGGCTCGACAAATCGCTGCGAGCGCTGGCCGGGCGGATCGCAGCAAAAGGTGGCTCCCTGGTCCTGAAGCGCGGCGGCGCGGAACAGGTAATCGCCGAAGTGGTCCAGGAGACAGGCGCAGAAACCGTCTACTGGAACCGTCGCTATGGCCCAGCCCGCAAGCTGGACGAGCGGATCAAGGCAACGCTCAAGGCTGCCGGGATCGGGGTCGAGAGCTTCAACGGCTCGCTGCTGGCCGAGCCCTTCGCGATCAAGACCGGCTCGGGCGGCGACTTCAAGGTCTTCACGCCGTTCTGGAAGGCGTTGCAAGCGACCCTCGTCATCGGCGATCCATCCCCGGAACCCAAAGCGATCGCGGCCGGCCCGAAGATCGCTTCTGACGATATCGATGCCTGGGGTCTGCATCCGGCGAAGCCTGACTGGTCGGGCGGCATGGCTGACATGTGGGCCCCCGGTGAAACTGGCGCTCGCAAACGCCTGCGCGATTTCCTGAAAACCGGCATTGAGGGCTACGCTGAAGGCCGCGACCGTCCCGATCGCGATAACACTTCGCGCCTGTCGCCCTACTTGCACTTCGGCGAAATCAGCCCGCATCAGGTATGGCGTGCAGCAAAGCATGCGATGGATGCGGGCGAAGCTTCGACTCGTGATGTGCAGAAATTCCTTTCGGAAATCGCCTGGCGCGATTTCTCGCATCACCTGCTCTACCACGATCCACAAATGGGCCGGCTGAGCTGGCGCCGTCAGTTCGATGCAATCGCGTGGCGCAAGGGATCGAATGCCGAGCTCGATGCCTGGAAGGACGGCCAGACGGGCTATCCGATCGTTGATGCCGGCATGCGGCAACTCTGGACCACCGGCTGGATGCACAATCGGGTCCGCATGATCGTTGCTTCATTCTTCGCCAAGGACCTGCTGGTTCACTGGCGCACAGGCGAGGAATGGTTCTGGGATACGCTGGTGGACGCAGACGAAGCCAACAACGCCAATGGCTGGCAATGGACCGCCGGGACGGGCGCCGACGCAGCCCCCTATTTCCGCGTGTTCAATCCCGTCCTGCAGGGGGAAAAATTCGACCCAGAAGGCGACTATGTTAAGGCCTGGGCGCCGGAGCTTGCGCGTTTGCCGTCAAAGTGGATTCATCGTCCGTGGGAAGCGCCAACCGCCGTGTTGACCGATGCTGGCGTCACGCTGGGCGAGACCTATCCGCGCCCCATCGTCGATCATGACTTTGCGCGCAAGCGCGCACTGGAAACCTACAAATTCTCGAGCCAGGAAACGCCGGCATGATCTCTCGTCGCAAGCGCATTGCGGTTATCGGCGGCGGCGTTACTGGCCTTGGAGCGGCATGGGCATTGCGCGAGACGGCGGACGTCGTGCTCTACGAAAAAGCCGAGCGCTTTGGCGGGCACGCATGGACCGTGGACATCGATCATGGCGGCACGCCGATGGCCGTCGACATCGGCTTCATCTGCTTCAATCGCCCGAACTATCCCAACTTCACGGCACTCCTGAAGCATCTTGATGCGCCGACGGAGTGGACCGACATGGCTTTCGCTGTCTCGGACCCGAACGGTTACGAGTGGTCTTCGGATCCATGGGGGCTATTCGCATGGAAGCGCAACGCTCTCGACAAGAAGTTCCGCGGCATGATCGGCGAGATCATCAGCTTCAACACAGTTGCCCGCGCGCAGCTGAAAAGTGACACGGTCCCGGACATGACGCTGGGCGACTGGCTCGACAAGCACGGCTACTCGCAACTGTTCCGCGAAGCCTACCTGATGCCCATGAGCGCGGCGATCTGGTCGACGCCCGAAAAACTCATGCCCGACTATCCAGTCGACAGCTTCCTGCGCTTCTTCGAGAACCACAAGCTGATGCACACCGTTCGCCCGATCTGGCGCACGGTAAAGGGCGGCAGTCGCGCCTATGTCGGCAAGTTGCTCGAGCAACTGAAGCCGATGCTTCGACCAGCAACTGACATCCAGACCGTTCGTCCCGGCGCACCCGGCAAGACGCAGGTGATCGAGCGCAATGGCAAGACGGAAACATTCGATGCCGTGATCTTCGCAAGCCACGCCGATGCCTCGCGCAACATGCTCGACACGTCCTATGAAGATCAGCGCCTCGCCCTTGGGTCGCTGCGCTTCTCGCAGAACGTGGCCTACCTCCACCAGGACACGTCACTTATGCCGATCCGCAAGACGGCGTGGGCGTCCTGGAATGTCGCCAAGGGTGATGATGACAAGGTATGCGTCACCTACTGGATGAACCGCCTGCAACACCTCGACAAATCAAAGCCGGTCTTCGTGACTCTGAACCCGGTAAAGGAACCGGCGAAGGACAAGACATTCGGCGTCTACGAATTCGATCACCCGATGTACGACACCGCCTCCGCTGCCGCCCGCCGCGCCGTTCAGCGCGTGCAAGGCAAGGACGGGCTGTACTTCGCCGGCGCATGGCTGGGCGACGGCTTCCATGAGGCAGGACTGCGCACGGGTTTAGAGGCCGCGCTCGCGCTTGGTGGCCAGGTTCCGTGGCAGGTGACGACGCAGCAGACCCACGCTCCTGCGCATTGGCAGCACGCCCAGCCCGCGATGGCGTCGCTTGAAGTCGCGCAGACATGACCCGCCCGGCGGCTCAACTGTGGTTTGGACGTACGGCCCACACACGCGAGCAGCCGTTCAAGCGCAGCTTTGCCTACCGCATCGCCATGCTGGAGATCGACATCGACCGCATAGCCGAGGCAGATGGCTTCGCGAAGCTGTTCTCCGTCGGCCGCAGTAACATGGTCGCCTTCCGCGAGACAGACCATGGCGCGCGCGACGCCTCCGTGCCGCTGCGTGCCTGGGCGGAGGCGCGGTTTGCCGAAGCCGGCATTGATCTCGGCGGCGGCCCAATCCGCCTGCTCACCTTTCCGCGCGTGCTGGGCATTGGCTTTGCTCCCATCTCGGTCTGGCTAGGGCATTCCGTAGACGGAGAGCTGCGCGGCGCCATCTACGAGGTTCACAACACGTTCGGTGAAACCCACGCCTATGTCAGCGCGTTGAATCCCGTTGGCGGCCGTCAAACAGCGGAAAAGGAGTTTCACGTCTCCCCGTTCTTCGATGTCACCGGCGAATACAGGTTCACGCTGAAACACGCGGAAAGCATTGTCGCCCTTACGGTCGAGAACGTCTCGGCCGGCGGACGCAGCCACGTCGCCAGCCTGACAGTACAGCCGCGCCCCCTGACGTCGGGTCAGCTTTTGAAGTGGATGGCGATAATGCCCATCTCAGGCCTTGGCGTGATGTTCGCCATTCATTGGCAGGCGCTGATCTTGCTGCTGAAGGGCGCGAAGTACCGAGATAAACCTGACCAGCGCGTGGAGCGAACCACGCTGGCAAAGCAGGAAACGGCGAGACTCGAAAAGACGTCCGCTGACGTGCAGGCCTATCCGAGGAAAAGTGCATGAGCCGTGTCGACAGAATGGTGTTGGACATCAAGGGACCGGGCGACTTCCAGAAGCTGGATCGCCTCCCCGCGAGCATGCGCTTCGGCGCCATGATCATCGCCCGCTTCAAGAAGGGGCGTCTCGACATGGTGCTGTCCGACGGCCGCACACTGCGCTTCGAAGGCAAGGAGCCGGGCCCATCGGCTGAGATGATTGTTCACGACGACAAGTTCATGCGGACGGTGGCCGCCCGCGGCGACATCGGTTTTGCCGAAGTGTTCATGGACGGACAGTTCGACAGCCCGGACCTCGCCACGCTGCTTGAGTATTTCAGCACCAACTGGGATGACGCAGGGCAGCTCGTGCTTGGCACAGCCATCGCGCAGTTCTTCGCTAACCTGCGCCATGTCAGCCGCGCAAACACCAGGAAGGGCTCCAAGCGGAACATCCTCGCCCACTACGATCTGGGCAATGACTTCTATTCCGCCTGGCTCGACCCGACGATGACCTATTCATCGGCGCTCTACGGCACGAAAGAAGAGCCGCTTCAGGATGCTCAGCTCGCCAAGTACCGCGCCATTGCCAATAATCTGCACTTGAAGCCGGGCGACCATGTGCTCGAGATCGGATCGGGCTGGGGCGGATTCGCGGAAGTCGCCGCACGGGAGTTCGGCGCACGCGTCACCTCAATCACAATCTCGGACGCGCAGCATGCCTATGCAACCAAGCGCATTGCAGACGCTGGTCTTTCCGATCAGGTCGAAATCGTGATGCGCGACTATCGCGATGTCACCGGCAAGTTCGACGCGGTTGCCTCTATCGAAATGTTCGAGGCTGTCGGCGAAGAATACTGGCCGAGCTATTTCGGCAAGATCGCGGAAGTCCTCAAGCCCGGCGGCCGCGCCGCACTTCAGATCATCACGATCGACGACAAGGAGTTCGATAACTATCGCAAGCGGGCGGACTTCATTCAGATCTACATTTTCCCGGGCGGCATGCTGCCGTCGGTGACACGTCTGAAAGAAGAAGTTCAGCGCTCTGGGCTCGACTTCAATGTCGATCAGATGTTCGGCCAGTCCTACGCTCTGACGCTAGACGAATGGGCGCGTCGCTTCGAGCTGGTCTGGGACAAGATCAAGGGCGGCAAGTTCGACGAGCAATTCCGCCGCCTGTGGCTCTACTATTTCGGATACTGCTCGGCGGGCTTCCGTACCGGACGGATAGACGTCGGCCAGTTCGTATTGACCAAGCCGGAGTAGCCTTAGCGCCTGATGAAGGGCTCGCATGCTAGCCCATCGCGGTCGGCGTCAAGCGCCGCGCGATAGCCAGGCTCGCCACGGCGAATGTTCGTACGTCCGTCCTGGAACGCCTCGCGGCAGGTCTGGTAGTATGTCCCCTGGCTCGGGAACGCGACTGCCACGGCACGCGACGCAGGCGGGTTCAGCAGATCGAGCATCACGAAAGCGCCGCCGCCAACAAAGACGCCCAAACAGATGAGTCCGGTATTTCGACCAAGGTCCCGGACCAGTCGCCGAAAAGCGTGGGACCGCCCGAAGCGCATCGCGCGACCTAGAGCTTCACATACTTGGCGATCAGCTCATGCGCCTTCGCCGTCCATTCGGCGGGCACGATCGTCGGATCAAGAGCGTAGGCAACGCCGCCGACGACGAGAACGACCAACAGGAGCTGCCCGAACAGGCCGCCGCTCTTGCGCTCGGCCAGCTCGCCGGGGCGTACATAGTGCTTGCTGGACTTGCCGCCAGCAAGCAGCGACGTCGTGTGCTGGGCAAGGGCCTGCTTCTCGGCCTTGATGGCGCGATCCTCTTCGGACTCTCGCTTGATGTCCTTGCTGCGCTTGGGCGGCTTGGGCGGGACAGACACGTCACGGGCGGCCTCGCGCTTGTCCAAGCGCACGCTTGCCCGCAGGTCCGCGACCCGCGTCGACCGATTAGCTAATCCCTGCCGCTGCCCCGTGCGCTGCATCGCCTGCCCCACAATGAGAAGACGACATTAGGCATCAAGCGCGAAGGTCAGCTTAGAATGATCTATGAAATTGCATCGATCGGGCAGGTTCAGGCGTCGAAATCAAGCCCGATGGCCGAGAAGCGCTCGCGATTGTCCTGCCAGCGCTCTGAAACCTTGACGCGCAAGAACAGGTGAACCGGCTTGCCGAAGATCTCGCTCAACTCCTTGCGGGACGCCGTGCCGATGTCCTTGATGGTCTGCCCGCCCTTGCCAAGAATGATCGCGCGGTGCCCCTCGCGGGCGACATGGATCATCTGGTCAATCTTGAGCGAACCATTGCCGTGCTGCTCCCAGTTTTCGGTCTCGACTGTGAGCTGGTACGGGATTTCCTGATGCAACCGCAGCATCAGTTTCTCGCGCGTGACTTCCGCGGCGATGAGACGGCTGGGAATGTCTGCCGCCTGATCTTCCGGAAACAGGTACGGGCCAACGGGCATGCGGGCGGCGAGCAGATCCGCAAGCTGCTCCACGCCATCGCCGTTGAGCCCGGAGATCATCAGGACATCGGAATAGACGCCGGTGTCGAACAACGTCTTTGTCGCCGCCAGCAGACTGGCGCGGTCGACAAGGTCGATCTTGTTGAGCGCGAGGATGGCCCTGGCGCCCAGATCCTTGAGGCGGGCAATGATCGCTTCGTCCTCGGATTTGTCGCCCTGCCCCGTCCAGTGGCGCGCGTCCACGAGGTGAACGACGGCGTCGGCATCCGTAGCGCCGTCCCATGCCGACTTCACCATAGCGCGGTCCAGCCTGCGCCGCGGCGCGAAGATGCCAGGAGTATCGACGAGCACAATCTGCGAAGCCTTGTGCATCATCACGCCGCGCACGGGAAAGCGCGTCGTCTGCACCTTGTGCGTGACGATAGTCACCTTCGTTCCAACGAGCTGGTTGACCAGCGTCGACTTACCGGCGTTTGGAGCGCCGATGATGGCGGCAAAGCCCGCGCGTTTTTCATCGGTCATGTCAGATCTCCTATGGCGGCGAGCATGGCGCGCGCAGCCTCGCGTTCAGCAACCTGTTTTGAATTGCCGACGCCTTGAATGGGGTCACGACCGTCGATCTCGACGGCCACAGTAAAGACAGGTGCGTGGTCAGGCCCCTCACGCGAAACATGACGATAGGCCGGCGCGGCCATGCCGCATCCTTGCGCCCACTCCTGCAGCGCGGACTTCGGATCGCGCGCCATGTCCGTCGAGGCCTGCAGCAGCGCCTTCCACTGTTTCAAGATAAACTTGCGGGCCTTCTCGAGCCCGCCGTCGGTATAGATCGCGCCGATCACTGCCTCGACCGAATTGGCAAGCAGCGACCGTTTCTCCGGCCCTCCGGTCGACCGCTCCGAGCGATCCACGATAAGATAGTTACCCAGGCCAATTTCAGCGCCGACAATCGCGCAGGTGTCGCGGCTGACCATGGCATTGAGACGCGGCGCCAGTTCGCCTTCGCGCTGCTTCGGGAAACGCTCCATGAGCGTCTCCACCATCACCAGCCCCAGAATGCGGTCGCCGAGAAATTCCAGCCGCTCATTGCTCCACTCCGCTGCTTTGCCTTGTGTAGCGCTGCGGTGGGTCATCGCACGGTGGAGCAGGATTTCGTCCTTGAATTTATGGCCCAGGGCCGCTTCGAGGGCGTCGCGTTGTTCCGGCGTCAGCTCGGGCGGTCCCTCCGCGCGGGCCCGATTGCGGCGACGCTTGCCGGTGGCGCTCCCGTTGGTCACGACGACGCCGTCGGAGTTGAGGGCGACGGCAGCGCCTCAATGATCACTTGCGCCTGCGCATACGGATATTCGTCCGTGATCGTGAGATGGATGAAACACGTCATGCCAGGCGGCGTCAGCTTCGCGAGCCGTTCCGCTGCACCGCCAGACAGCGCGAAGGTCGGCTTTCCCGTCGGCAGGTTCACGACGCCCATATGCTGCCAGTGGACGCCACGACGCGGCACGCCGGTGCCTAGCGCTTTCGCGCAGGCCTCCTTGGCCGCGAACCGTTTGGCGTAGGTGGCGGCGCGTTCTTTGCGACGGTCAGCCGTACGACGTTCGACATCAGTGAAGACGCGGTTGGTAAAGCGGTCGCCGAACTCCTCAAGCGAATTCTCGATCCGCCGGATGTCGCACATGTCCTGACCGATGCCGATGATCACGCGTGACCTCGTGCAATATCGATCTCGTGGCGCATGCGCTTCACGGCTGCGTCCAACCCGACGAACAACGCCTCGCCCATGATGAAATGGCCGATGTTCAGCTCACGGACTTCCGGGATCGCCGCGACCGGACGGACGGTGTCATAGGTCAAGCCATGGCCAACATGGATTTCGAGGCCCCGGGCATGGCCATGCGCAGCGGCCTCCTGCAGGCGCTTCAACTCCACCGCCGCGCCCGACGCGTCGCCGGCGAACGCCAGCTCCACATATTTTCCGGTATGCAGCTCAACCACCGGCGCACCCATGGCAACGGCAGTGTCAACCTGCACGATGCTCGGCTCGATGAACAGCGAGACGCGGATACCAGCTTGACGCAACTGGCGGACGAAGGGTTCGACCTGATTGTGCAGTCGCGCGACATCGAGCCCACCTTCGGTCGTGCGCTCCTCGCGCCGCTCCGGCACGAGACAGGCTGCGTGAGGCTTGTAGGCCAGCGCGTTGGCCAGCATCTCCTCTGTCGTCGCCATCTCGAGATTGATCGGGAGTGTCGTAGCAGCACGCACTGCGTGTAGGTCCGCATCGCGGATATGGCGGCGATCCTCGCGCAGGTGGATGGTGATTCCGTCAGCGCCAGCGGCCTGGGCGATCGACGCAGCTTTGGCCGGGTCGGGATGCACGCCGCCGCGCGCGTTGCGCACGGTCGCAACGTGATCGATGTTCACTCCGAGGCGGGCGCGGACGAGTGTCACTTCAAGCCTCGCGATCCCGGCTTGATCGCGGGCAGTTTCGCGAGTTCAGGCGGCAGATCGTTGGCGTCGTAGTCCGGAAAATCGACGGCGGCGAGCGAGACGAGTTTCAAGCCACCGACATCGGCCTTGCCATTAGCGCGATCGA
>CALRWU020000104.1:0-8612 GCA_943371945.1 Azorhizobium sp. AG788 | reverse complement strand
CGGCATGAACGACCTGATGCGCCCCGCGCTCTACGACGCCCACCACGAAGTCCTGCCCGTCCGCACCCCCGCTCTGGGCGCAGAACGCCGTGCTGTCGACCTTGTCGGCCCTATCTGCGAGAGCACCGATCGTTTCGCCAAGGACCGCCCCATGCCCCCCCTCAAGGAGGGAGATCTGGTGGCCTTCATGACGGCGGGCGCATACGGCGCCACATTGTCGTCCCAGTATAATTCGAGACCCCTTGTTGCCGAAGCTCTGGTTAGAGGCGATGCTTGTGTCGTCGTCCGGCGCCGGCCGACCTTCGAGGAAATGATCGCCCTGGAAAGGGCGCCAGATTGGATCACGAGTGGCTGACGGATTTGGCTTGAAGGAGCAGCTGGACGCCCGGATTTCCGCGGCCCGTCGCAGCCTCTTCTGGCCGTCGCTTGTCCGGTCAGCCCTGCCGGCCATCCTCTGGTTCGTCGGCTTTGCCGTCTTCTGGCTCACCGGCTTCTACACGCCCCTCCCGCCTGAGGTTCAGGCCACCATCGGCGTGGTGTTCTGGATCGGCCTCCTCACCGCCGCCCTGATCGGTTTCAAGGTCTGGCATTCGCCCACCGACGACGAGGCGCGCGACCTGATCGATGGCTCGATCGAGGGCCGCCCCCTCCGCGCTTGGGCCGACCGCCCGGCAAAAAGCGACGCCAGCGGCTGGACGCTCTGGCAGGAACACCGCAATCGCATGGCGGCGCTCGCCCTCAAGCAAGGCAAGATCGACGTCCGCCCGCAGTGGAAACAGGCTGACCCGTTCTACCTCCGCTTTGCCGCCCCTGCGGTTCTGCTGGTCGCGGGCGCCATCGCCGGCGTCACCGTCATCGATCGCACCAGCAAGGGCCTGTTCCCCGACTATGGCGCCCTGTTCGGCGCTCACACGCTGAAGATCGAGGCGTGGATCACGCCCCCCGCCTACACCGGCACCGCGCCTTTCGTGCTCACACCGGGCCAGGCCGCCAAGGCGCCGGAAGGCTCCGAAGTCACCATCCGTATCATCGGTCCCGGCCGCCCGCAGATCGGCGTCATGCCGGACAAGGCCGGCGCCGTGACGCTCAACCCCGAACCCGGCATCGACGGCGCCTACGAAGCCCGCGTGATCGTCAAGCAGCCGATGCGCGTCGCCGTGAACTTCTGGGGCGAGCGCGCCAGCTTCCCCTTCACCACCATCGACGATGCGTCGCCGACAGTCGCATTCGTCGAACCGCCCAAGCTCGGTGACGGCGACCGCACAGAGTTCAAGTACAAGCTCGCGGACGACTACGGGGTCGACAAACTCGAATTCATCGTCCGCCGCCTCGACACGCCGAAGGAAGCCGGTGTTGTTGAAGACCCGACCCTCGTCGAAACCGTGACGCTCTCGCCCAAGGAAGAAGAAGGCGCCTTCAGCCAGGATCTCGTGAAGCATCGCTGGGCCGGCATGGACGTGATGGTCAAACTGCGCGCCACCGACGGCGCCGGCCAGACCGCAGACAGCGAAGAGGTCGCCTACCATCTCCCCGAGAAGATCTTCCTCCAGCCCAACGCCCGCATGGCGCAGGAAGCGCGCGCCGTGCTGCTGCGCAACTGGGAAGAGTACAAGACGCCCCCCGGCGCCGACAAATTCACCGATGTCAAAGGCACAGGCTATGACGCCATCGCCATCGACGCCGCCTCGCGCCTCAGCTGGGCGCCGCCGGAGATCAAGCGCTCCGTCATGGTGCTCGATGCGATCACCTGGCGCCCGGAAGACTATTTCGAAGACCCCGTCATCTATCTCGGCCTGCGTAATGCGCGTGGCATCATCGAGAGCGCCGCCAACCGCGAGGAAGCCGAAAGCGCCGAAGGCCTGCTGTGGGACATCGCCCTGCGCGCCGAGTTCGGCTCGCTCGCCGACGCCACCGCCGCGCTCGAGAACGCCCGCCGCGCGCTGGAAGAAGCGCTGCGTCGCGGCGCCTCTGAAGAAGAGATCAAGCGCCTGATGGACATGTACGAACAGGCGGTCGAGGACTATCTCGCCGCCCGCATGGCCGAGGCGCTGCGCAACGGCAACGTCACCGACGGGCCCGATCCGCAGATGGGCGGACAGGCCGGCGGCCAGCCGCTCGGCGACGATGAACTCACCAAGATGCTGCAGGCCCTGCGCGACATGGCCGAAACCGGTGCGCGCGATCAGGCGCGCCAGCTCCTCAGCGACATGCAACGCATGCTCGACAAGATGGAGAACATGCAGATCCAGATGAGCCGCGGCGGACAGGGCGGGCAGCAGCCGGATGGCCCGATGAACCGCGCCATGAACCGCGCGCTGCAGGACACCAACCGCGCCATGGGCGACCAGCGCGACCTCAACGACGCGACAGAGGAAGCCGCCCGCGAAGGCGCCTCGCCGCAACGCCAGCAGGAACTGGCCGACCAGCAGCGCCAGCTCCGCGAACGTCTCGAACAGCAGCAGCGCTCCGGCGGCGGCCAGCCGCAGCAACAGGGTCAGCAAGGCCAGCAGGGTCAGGGTCAACAGCAGGGTCAGGGCAACCAGCCCGGCCAGCAACAAGGCCAGGGCCAGCCAGGACAGGGCCAGCAGCCGGGTCAAGGCCAGCAACCCGGACAGGGGCAAGGCCAACAGCAGGGCCAGGGCAACCAGCCCGGCCAACAGCCGGGTCAGCAACCAGGCCAACAACCCGGTCAGGGACAGGGCCAGCAGGCCGATCGCGGCGGCGCCGGCGGCGGCCAGCCCGGTCGTCCCAATGCGCAGGGCGATGGTCGCTACGCACAGGAAAACGACCGCACACGCCGCATGCTCGGCAACGCCATCGAAATGCAGAAGCGCGCCGAGGAAGCCCTCCGCCGCGGCGACTTCCGCGCCGCTCGCGAGGCGCAGCAGCAAGCCATGTCATCCCTGCAGGACCGCTCGCAGGAACTCGCCCGCCTCAATGACGAGAACGATCCCAACGCCCGCGAGGAGCGCGACGACCGCGACATCCTCGGCCGTCTCAACAACGGCGAAAGCGGCTTCGGCGACAATGTGAAAATCCCGGAAGAGATCGAACGCCAGAAGGCGCGCGACATCCTCGACGAGATCCGCCGCCGCGCCGGCAACCGCGCCCTCACACGCGAAGAACTCGAATACCTCAACCGCCTCCTCGAGCGATTCTAGCGGACCGCGCCCGAGCACGTAGGGTGCATTGAGCGCAGCGATATGCACCATCTTGCATCGCGCTCGGGCCCTCGGTGCATTTCGCTCTGCTCAATGCACCCTACGATCCGCCCCCTACGATCCGGTCGCCATCTCGGAGTTTCACCCCATTTTGTTGGAAGGCATCCGCGCAGATTCGGCGGACAACCAAAAAACTTCGCGAGCAGTTTCAGGCGCTTGCGCCAAAAATCTGTAGGACAGCAGAACTGCAAAAATAAAATCCCGCTCCGCGCCGTCCTACCCCCTTTTCCGCGGCCGTATGTTCGAGCCCATGACTCGAACACAAACGCGCACATACGGAGTAGTGACCCCATCAACCCGCCAGCCCTTGCTGGAGGCCATGCTGCGCGCGTTTGTCTGGCTCGTGTCCAACGTCGCTTCGTTTCTCGGACTGATCCTCCACCGTAACACCCGTGATTGGCACACGCATGACGCGAACGAAGATCAGCTCCCGACGCCGAACGACCTCACACAGGAACCATGTCAGGCCGAACCCACCGGCCTCTCTACTGGAAGCGGCCCTCGAGCCGCGTCCCCGGCGAAGGCCGGGGTCCAGACTCCGCACGGAGTGCGGACAAGCAAACCAAGTGCGCCTCGCGCACTGACCGGACCCCCGCCTTCGCGGGGGATGCGGCTGGCGACACCCACGCTCGCTCTCTCCCCGCTCATCCCGACGAAAGTCGGGATCCAGGGCAGAACGCGAACCTTGTCCCGCCCTGCAGCTTCAAACCTGCGCACGCAGCACACCCGTTCCCGGATTCCGGCACCGCATCCTGAGCCTGTCGAAGGATGTCGGAATGATCGGTGCATGCGCGCAAAATCGGCCTGACCTAGCGCAGGCCAAACTCACCGAACCGAACCCCGGCTCCCGCCGCAGGGATCGCATCCTCACGCCTTCTTCGCAGCCGCCATCGCAACCGCCTTCTCGATCCGCCGCGCGCGCGTCTCCGGCGCCTTGGCTTCCTCGATCGACCGCACGTGCTCCTTGCGATAGGTGAACGCCAGCGCATCGAACCCCGCCCGCACGCCGGCTTTCTTCAACGCCGCCGCCAGATCCTTCGGCACCTCGACCTCTCTTGGCGCTGCGTCGAGTTCAAGCGTCACTTCAACTTTCGTATTGTCCTTCACCCCCGACGCCTCGCGATGCACCTTGGCGAGCGGCAGCATGAACTTGCCACCCATGACAGCCACCGTACTCCGGTAAGTGTAGCCATTCAGGGTGACGGTGACTTTCGGGCGCTTGCCCTGTCCGAACCCCGCAACGATCTTTTCCGGAACCACAATCCCCATCGCGTCCATCGCTTCGGCTTTGCGGAGGGTGAACGTGAATTTCGGTATGCCTAAAGCCCCGCGGCTGTCGCAATCCAGAACGTCGCGAGCGACGCGAGATACGCCAACCCGATCAGGTAGGCGAACATGAAGCCGGTCCATTTCCACGAGTTGGTCTCGCGGCGAACGGTCGCTAGCGTCGCGAAGCATTGCGGCGCATAGACATACCAGGCGATGAAACTCAGAGCCATCGGCAGCGACCAGGCCGCCGACAGCGTCGTCTGCAGCGCCTGGCTCGTCTCATCGACCGGCCCCAGCGAATAGATCAGACCCAGCGAAGACACCGCCGCCTCGCGCGCCGCCATGCCGGGAATCAACGCGACCACCATTTCGAGATTGAACCCGATCGGCCTGAAGATCGGCTCGATCACACGGCCGATCATGCCGGCATAGCTGCCTTCGAGTCCCGTGCCGCCATTGGGGAAATACGCCAGCACCCACAGCAGAACCGTCGCTGCGAAGATGATCGTCCCGGCGCGCTTGAGGAAGGCCCACGCCTTCTGGGCAAGGCCAAGGAAGAAGTCCCGCCACACCGGCAGCTTGTAGGTCGGCAGCTCCATGATCAGCGGCTGGCTCGGCCCTCTTGTCGCCGTCCGCTTCAGGATGAAGGCCACCGCAACGGCGCTGATCACGCCCAGAGCATAAAGCGCGAACAGCACGAGACCTTGCAGGTTGAACGGCCCTACGGACACTTCGGACGGAATGAACACCCCGATCAGCAGCGTGTAGACCGGCAACCGCGCCGAGCAGGTCATGAGCGGGGCCACCATGATCGTCGTGATCCGGTCGCGCTCTTCTTCAATCGTCCGCGCCGCCATGATGCCGGGAATGGCGCAGGCAAAACTCGACAACAACGGAATGAAAGCCCGGCCATTCAGGCCTACACGCAGCATCAGCTCATCCATCAGGAAGGCCGCACGCGCCATGTAACCCGAGGCTTCCAGGAACAGGATGAACGCAAACAGGATCACGATCTGCGGCAGGAACACGATCACCGAGCCCACGCCATTGATCGCTGCATCGACCACAAAACCATGCAGGATCGGATCGGTTATCATCGGAGACACCGTCTCCTGCAGCCACGCAAACCCTGCCTCGATCTGGTCCATCAAAGGCGTCGCCCAGGCGAACACGGCCTGGAACACGACGAAGAGGACAGCCACCAGAACGGCGACGCCAGCGACCGGATGCAGAAGTACGGCATCGAGCGCGCGGGTGAACTTGTTCATCGCCGGCTCGGTCATCGTCTCATCGGCGATGCGGCGGGCTTCGCGCTGCAGGGCGCGCAGGTCGTACTCCTGATTGTCGATCGGCGCCGACGGCGGCAGGTTTTGCAGGGCGTCGTCGATCTTGGCGATCAGCTGCTCACGCCCGGCTTTCCGCGTCGCCCGCGTCGGCACGACGGGCACGCCAAGCAGGGCCGTCAGCTTCGGGACATCGATCTTCACGCCGTCGCGCTCGGCGAGATCCATCATGTTGAGCGCCACAATCACGGGCAGGCCCAGCATCTTCATCTGCAACACGGTGTGCAGGTGCGTCCGCAGGTTGGCCGCATCGGCCACGAGGATCAGCGCATCCGGCGAGGGCTCGCCCCGCTTGCCAAGGATCGCCTCGACCGCAACGCGCTCGTCTGTCGAGCGCGCCTGAAGTCCGTAAATGCCGGGCAGGTCGACCAGCGTCACACTCGCGCCGCCCGGCGTCTCGAACCGCCCGCTGCGCGTCTCCACAGTCGTGCCGGCATAGTTCGCGGTTTTCGCAATACCTCCGGTCAGGCCATTGAAGAGTGTCGTCTTTCCGCTGTTCGGCGCGCCAACCAGCGCGAGGCGCAAGGTTCCTGCCGTCACGCCGTTGGCTCCACCAGAACCATCGCCGCTTCGCCCTTGCGCAGCGCGATCACCGTCCGGTTCAACCTGAACGACAATGGCGCGCCGCCGAGCCATCCGCGGGCCAGCAACTCGACCTCGTCGCCCTCGGCAAACCCTATCTCGCGCAGCTTGGCCACCAGCGATTCATCGCCAACACAGAAACCGCGGACGCGGGCAACCTTGCCCAGCCCGAGCGTATGCATTCCGAAGGAGATCGACCCGCTATCCATGAGCAGTTCTTATTGAGAAGCATTCTCAGAAGCAATGGGCTTCATGTCACAGACGACATGTACCCGTGGATTCCTGAGATTCAGTTCCCAACCGTCACAGCGGTCGCGACTTCCGGCACCGCCGCCGGCGCGCCGCCATCCTTGAGGAATTTGACCAGAACCCGTTGCCCCACCAGAACCGGGGCCGATTCCGCGTTGACCACGACCTCGACAACCCGCTCATCGGCCCGCTCGCTGGGATCGTCCGACCGCAGTTTCCGCGCGCCCATGACGCCGGCGATTCGCACGACCTCGCCCGGATACGACATCTTCTGGTCGGACTCCGGAACGATCTCGGCCTTCTGGCCAACCTTCACCTGGTTCACCGACCGCTCCTCGACTTCAGCGCGGATGATGCGCTGGGCGTCCGGCTGCAGCTGGAACATGGCGGTGACGCTGAAGGTCGATGCGCCCGATCCCGGATTGGCATAGCGGCGCACAATGATGCCGTCGGCCGGCGCCCGAATTATGTGAAGTTCGACCTGGTAGTTGGCTTCCGCCAGTTGCGCGCGCACCAGCGAGATCGACGATTTCTGCGCCTGAACCTGCGCCATCAATTGGCGGGTCGCGTCCTGCGCCTGTTCATAGACCTGTGTCGAGGCCGCGTTCTCAGACGTCAGCCGCTTCAGCCTCGCCTCCTCGCGAAGCGCCGCATCAAGCTGAACCTGGAGGATCGGCAGCTGCGCTTCGGCCTGCTGCAGCTGAGCGGCTACGCGATTGCGCGACAGCCGCGAGTCTTCGTCTTCCTGCCGCGCCAGGACCTGGCCGGACTTCACCTTGTCGCCCTCTTGCACCAGCACTTCGCTGACGATGCCGGGCGCACGCGCCGCGATGTCGACAAGGCCGCCTTCGATGTCCACCTTGCCGGCGGCGATCGCGGAATAGGGCGTATTGATCGACTTCGGATCGATCTTGGCGCCTGTTGATTTTCCGTCGGGGCCACCCGGAGGTGGGCCGCCGCAGGCGGTCAGCGCGAGCAGGCTGGCTGCAGCGACGAGCGAAAGGGAGAGGCGTTTCATGACGGTTTTCCGTTCTCTCAGTGATGGTGCGCGAACAGGGCGGGATCTGCGTTTGTCGACGTGATCCGTCCGTCTTCGATGGTGATGATGCGATCAGCAAAGGTTGCGAGGCGCGCGTCGTGCGTCACACAGAGCACGGTTGCGCCCTGCTCCTTGGCGCACTTGCGCAGCAGCGTCATGACGACGTTTCCGTTCTCGCCGTCGAGGGCGGACGTCGGCTCGTCCGCGAAGATCAGCCTGGGTTTCTTGGCGAGCGCGCGGGCAATCGCCACGCGCTGTTTCTCGCCCCCTGACATGCGGTCAGGCCGGTTGTTGAGCCTGTGGCCTAGGCCGACATCGCCAAGCGTGGCTTCTGCTGCAGCCTTCCGCACAGACTTGCGCTGCTTCATGAATTTCAGGACGATCTGCACCTGCTGGCTCGCGGTCAGCGCCGGGAACAGGTTGAAGCCCTGAAAAATGAAGCCGCAATTCGCGAGCCGGAACCGGTCGATCTTCTTGCGCGACATCTTCCAGATATTGGTATCGAGCGCGACAACGCTGCCTTTATCGGGCTTCATCAAACCCGAAACGGCCGCCAGAAGCGTGGACTTGCCTGAGCCTGACGGCCCCATGACGAGCACGATTTCGCCGGGCTCGATCAGCAGGTCGATACCCTTGAGAACATCGACCATGACATGGCCGGCCTTGAAGCTTTTGGTGATGCCCCGGGCCTCGATCGCCCAGCGCTTGCCGACTTCCTCGGGCCGTGGCGCGTTGGCGACGACGACGTCCTCGACCTCTGTCTTTTTCTTGCGGAGTGCGTTGATCATTTGAGCAGGTCCGCAGGTTCGCCCTTCTTGAGGGCTCCAAGAGTGAGCGCGCCGGAGCCGATCGAGATCGCCAGCAACAGCACCCCCGTCTGGATCACCGAGCCAGGTTCAAAGCCCATTG
>CALRWU020000103.1:0-8658 GCA_943371945.1 Azorhizobium sp. AG788 | reverse complement strand
TGGCGTCCGAAGAAGGTGACGAGGCCGGTGAACACCATCATGCCGAAGGCCATCATGGTGATGGGCAGCACTTTGTCATTCAACCGCGAGAACGGCACGTTGCGGAACGCGACGCCCATCATGCGCAGGTCGATGATCCAGATTGTGCCCGCAAAGAACATCAGCGTCAGCACGTGCGTGCCTTCGAACAGGTTCCAGAGGTTCTGGGAATTGTTCAGCGCCTGCGACCAGGACAGCGCGCCCTCCTCGGTCCCTTTGCCGAGGTCGTATTGTAGCCATGAAAAGAAATCGTGGAACAAACTTGTCTCTCCCCTTGGGATCCCGAATTTTCGGTGACCCCTGTAGCGCTCAGTCAGCCTTGATCCCGGCAGTCAGCCTTGATCGTGATCAAGGCGGGCCGTCAAGCATCTCAACAATCTATTGATTGGGCGGGGGCGCTGCGCGCCCTTCCAACGGTTTAAGTTTCAGGTCGGCAGGGCTCGGAGCATCTGGCGGCTCCGTCCCGAGCAGGTATTTCTGGTGGCAGGCGAGGCACGCCCGGTACATCTCCGTGCCGGCGTCGAAAAAGGCGTTCTTGTCCCGCGCCAGCGCCGCAGCCTGGGCTTTCATTGCGCCATCATAGAGCTGGTGGGCATAGTCGACCCAACGACGCTCGTCGTCGCGTGGCCGGCCCGGCAGAAGAAGCAGGTTGGACGCCTCGGCCACGGTGAAAGCTGCGCTCTCCGCAGCGTGCCAGCCCTCATCGTCGGTCGGGAAAAGTTCCGTCACCGTATCGCCGATGATCCAGCCCTGACGGTGCCAGACTTCGAACGCGTTGTAGTCGATCACGTGGGCCATCAGGTCCTTCATGTCGACGTCAGTCCTGAAGTCCTGCAGCGTCGCCGCGCCCATGCCTTCGCCGGGTGTCGATCCCGCAGGCGGCGTCGAAGCTTTCTCCTCGCTCGCGCCATTGCAGGCGGCGAGGCCGAGAGAGCCAATACTCAAAGCTAAAGCCAGCGCCAAAACACGCGCCGAGGATGAACGGATCATTGCCACTCCCCTAGGGCGCTGGCGGCGCGAACGGCGTATTCGCCTGTCCCTGCCATCCGCGCAAAAAACTTCCTCCGTAACGCAAGTTATCCCGCCGTAGCGGCAAGCGCCATGGCCTATGTGTCGCACGCTATTGGAGGCGCTGCATCCGCTGGACGCAGGTCCGCCCCGCACACATCTGCTTGAATTGGCCGCTGCTTCCACAACCGCGCCAATGGCTGTACGACGCCATCCATGAGGCCCGCGGACAAGCGCGGCCCGGACGGGCAGGGAGACCCCACAAATGAGAGTCATGAGACGCGGTATTCTTGCCGCAGGTGCAGCAATACTGCTGGCAGCTGCCTGCCAGACCTCGCCGACCACGGTTGATCCGACGACCTCCTCACTCGTCATGGGTGATGCGCAGGCGCTCGGCTTCGATCCCGCCAAACTTGCGGCCATCACGACAGCGGTCGAGGCCGACGTCGCCTCAGGCAAGTTGCCTGGCGCTTACCTGCTGATCGGCCGTCACGGCCAGGTCGCCTACCAGCACGGCTTCGGCGTGCAGGGCCCCGGCCAGAAGACGCCGACCTCTGACGAGACGATCTTCCGCGTCTTCTCGATGACCAAGCCGATCGTCGCCGTCACCGCGATGACGCTGGTGCAGGAAGGCAAGCTCGACCTCGACGCCCCGGTCTCCAAATACCTGCCGGCTTTCGCCAACATCAAGGTCTGGCGCAAGGACGGCGATCCGGTTGCTTCGACCAAGCCGATGCTGGTCCGCCACCTGATGAGCCACACGTCGGGCATCATCTACTCCTTCATCCAGCCGACGCTGCCGATCTCGAAGGCTTGGGTCGCGGGCGGCGAACAGCGCCAGGATCTCTCGGCCAAGGATTGGTCCGAGCAGGTTGTCGCCAATCTTCCGATGGCCGCAGAGCCGGGCACAGCCTGGAACTACAGCCAGGGCCTCGATGTCCTCGGCGGGGTGATCGAGAAGATCACCGGTCAGACGCTCGAAGAAGCCGTTCGTGAGCGCATCACCGCGCCGCTCGGCATGACGGACACGGCCTTCGTTCAGCCAGCTTCCAAGTCCGCCCGCTTCGCGCAGTCCCAGAAACAGGACCCGCTTTACTACGATTATACGATGTCGCGGATTCTGTTCGCAGGCGGCGGCGGCATCTCGTCCACGGCGGAAGACTATCTCCGCTTCGTTCTGATGCTGGCCAACCACGGCACCTACAAGGGCGTGCAGATCCTCAAGCCGGAAACGCTTGACCTCATGCTGATCGATCAGACCTCGCCCGAAATCCGCGGCAAGGGCCTGTTCTTCCCGGGCCCCGGCATGGGCTTCGGTCTCGGCATGTCGCTGGTGATCGATGACACCAAGCAGCGTCCGGCCAACGGCACCTTCTCGTGGAACGGGATCGCCGGCACCGAGTGGTGGTACGACCCGAAGAACGACCTCTTCATGGTCTGGATGATCCAGGACCGCGCCCTGCTGGGCGAGTACCAGAAGAAGAACCGCACCTGGATCTACGACGCGCTCGTGAAGCCGTAGACTGATCCGGACTGCAAATTGAAAGGGCGGCTCTCGCAAGAGAGCCGCCCTTTTGTCTTTAGGGTTGTGTCGCCGCGGCTTTCAGCGCGGCCGCGAGCGTTTCGCTGACGGGCGTCGTCGGCCTGCCGATCAGTTTCGACAGCGTGTGACTGTCATTGAACAGCGCTCCGCCAGCGGCCTTCGCGCTGCCATCTGCGAAAATGTCAGCCACCGGCGCGGGCAGTCCGAAGCCACGCAGTGCGCCGGCATAATCGCTCTCCGGCAAGTTCGCATAGACGATTGGTTTGCCGGCCAGCTTGCTCGTTTCTGCGGCAAGCTCCCCCATCGTCATGCCGGCATCGCCTGCCAGTTCGTAGATGCGTCCGGCCTGGTCTTCTGCGAGCATCACCCGCGCGGCGGCTTCGGCGTAATCCTCACGCGACGCCCAAGAATAGCGCCCCTCGCCGGAAGCGCCGATGAAGGCGCCATGAGCCAACACGCCGAAGAGGCCTGCGGTCTCATTTTCCGTGTACCAGCCGTTCCTGAGCAAAGCGTAGGGAATTCCGCTCTGGGCAAGCAGACGCTCCGTCGCCACATGTTCTTCCGCGAGCCTAAGCGACGAGCGCTCGCCGTTGAGGATGCTTGTGTAGGCAATGAATTTCACGCCGGCTTTGGTCGCAGCCTCGATGGCGGTAGCGTGTTGGGGCAGGCGGCGCCCGACTTCGTTGGCTGAGATAAGCAGAAGCCTGTCGACGCCCTTGAAGGCGGCGGCGAGGGTTTCCGGCTTGTCATAGTCGGCTTGCCGAACTTCGACGCCGCGAGCCTTGAGATCGGCGGCCTTCGCCGGGTCCCGGGCCGCGGCAATGATCGACACGCCAGGCTGCAGGCGCAGCAAGCTGTCGATGACGAGACGGCCCAGCTGGCCGGTGGCGCCTGTAACGGCAATCATTGAAATCTCCATGGTTTCAGCCGCAGTAGCAGCATTGAAGACAGGGAGATGGAGGCTTAACTTACTATCCGTAAGTACGTACACGGAGGTAAGTATGGAGAAAATTTTGGCCCGAAAACCTGGCCGGGCGAAGGGCCGGGTTGAAAAGCTGATCGAGCGAGGCGATCTGTTTGCCACCAACTGCCCTTCGCGCGAGGTGATGAAGCATCTGACCTCCAGTTGGGGGGTGTTGGTGATGATCGCCCTGCAGGATGGGACGCATCGCTTCGGCGAACTACGCCGCAAAGTCACAGGCGTCAGTGAACGCATGCTCGCGCAGACACTTCAGTGGCTTGAGTCAGACGGCCTCGTCGAGCGCCGCACCTTCAAGGTTGTGCCACCGCACGTCGAGTACTCGCTGACGCCGTTGGGCGAGGAGGCGGCTGTGCGAGTCGCCAGCCTCGCCGACTGGATTGAGGAAAACCTCTCGCGTATGCCGGGCCGCACATGAGGGAGCCGGCTAATGTCCGGTGCGCAGATCCTCCATCCGCTGGCCCAGCAGGATGTTCGGCAGCGAATGGTTATGCTCGTGGCAAGGCGAAGGATACATGCCGGTCTTCGTTGCGTAGAACGAGAACTCGGCGAGCCATGGGGTTGAGTAGGCGGTCGGATCTTCGATGGTGAACTGATAGAGCAGTTCATTCGCCGACAGGCGCGTGTAACGCTCGATCACCTTTGCGTCCGGGTTAACGACGAACTTGGCCATCAGCCCGCGCACGCGATCATGCGGACTGTTGCGTATGGTCTCGAGCACCAGCGTGTCGTCCTCCCAGCGCGCGATGCTGTCGCCATACCAGGAAGTAGGCCCCGGCAGCTTGTGATCCGACGCGAAGGGGACGATGCGCGCCTCATCGCCATTCTCGTTGTGCACGACGACGTAATCGGGCGTCTGGATGAACTGCAGGCGATTGTACGAAACGACCGCGTGGATCGGCGGATTGCCGCTGAGAACCAGACACCGCTCGCCGGTCGGTCTCTGTTCGTAATCATCCTTCTTGTCTTCCGCTTTGTCGGCCGCAGCGACGATGGCCTTCGCTTCCTCTGTGAGCGGCAGCGAGCCGTCAGCGGGCAGGACAACCAGCCGCGTGCGACGCTCGCCCCGCACGATGGGCAGTCCGTCGGTGTCGCCCATGATGTGAGCGGCTTCGGGATCAATGCTCTTCTCCAGAAAGCCGGCCATGCCAGTGAACATCGTATCGACAATGGTCTTCGCCTCTTCTTCGGGAACCACGAGGTTCGGCGACATCGGATTTGTGTCGAAGACTGGAAAGAAGTTGGTTGCCCAGATCACGCCCTGAAAATCGGGTCGCCCGTCTGGTGTTCGCGGCAGGTCTGGCGCCGCCGCGAGCGAGGTTGGGGTGTAGATCGGCGCATCGGCAGGCGCAGCCTGCGCAACAGCGAGCGGGGTGCAGAGCAGCGTGGTGGTGAGGAGGAGCGGGAGGTATTTCATGTCTTGCCTCTTCTTGTTGTTCGACGTTCATCGGGCGTTGGCGTTGAATGCGTCATGAATGGATCGACAGCCGCGAGGGGCCCGACGTGATCGCCGACATCAAAAGCATGACTGCAGGTTGCAGAGGGCCGGGCGGGCATGTCTGAGCTCACGGTCGGAGCAGGTTTGCCGCGTGGACTTGTCCGCCTCGCCGTCGCGAAGGGCGCACGCGCGGACGAGCTGTGGGCGCGATCCGGCATAGATCCGGCGGAACTCGACGATCAGGATAATCGCGTGCCCATGCCGAAATATGTGGCTCTGATGCGCGCTGCGAAGGAGCTCACCAACGATCCTGCCCTGGGTCTCCACTATGGCGAGGCGGTTGATCTGGGAGAGGTCTCGATCACCGGTCTGATCGCCAACGCTTCAGAGACGATGGGCGACGCGTTCGTTCAGCTGAACCGGTTTGGCCGCCTCGCAATCGAAGTCGATGGTGTCGGCGCCGGGGCCGACCGCTTCAAGGCAACGGTGAGGGAGGGGGCCTACTGGGTGATCGACACGCGGTCGAACCCGAATGACTTTCCGGAGCTGACCGAAGTGACGTTCGCGCGCATGGCCTGCCAGCCGCGCCGCTTCCTGCCAAAGCCCCACGTGATCGAGGTGCACGTCACGCACGCCCCACCGGACTACAGCGCGGAGTATGAGCGCGTGCTGGGCTGTCCTGTTGTTTTCAGCAGTCACTGGAATGCGATGCGGATGGACCCGATGCTGTCGAGCTATCGGGTCGCGCTACAGCCCCGCTATGTCTTCGGCGTGTTGAGCGAGAAGGCCGAGGCTCTGCTGCATGAGCTGGAGCAATCAAAGTCGACGCGCGGCAAGGTTGAGAGCCTGCTGATGCCGGTGCTGCATACTGGCGACATCAGCATGGATGCAATTGCGGAGAAAATGGCGGTGAGCCGCCAGACGCTGTTCCGGCGGCTCAAGGCGGAAGACGCCACGTTCGAGAAAGTGCTCGACGAGCTGCGCCATCGTCTGGCGCTCAACTATCTCGGCGGCCGCAAGGCATCGGTGAACGAGACGGCCTACCTTGTCGGCTTTTCCGATCCGGCCGCGTTCTCGCGCGCGTTCAAGCGCTGGACCGGCAAGAGCCCGAGCGAGATGCGCGGCGGATAGCGCCCAGTCTTGTTCACGAAGATCTGGGCGCTATTCCGCTGGGTGCATCGGCGTGCCGGCCGAGTCGATTACTTCCTGATCAGACTCTTCCTGCGCCAGCTTGCGCTCGACATCGCGGGGAGACCCCGTGCGGCGTGCGAGCAGGGCGTAGGCAGCCGGCACCAGAACCAGCGTGACGATCATTGCCGTCGTTACCCCGAACAGGATGACAACACCGATCGCAGCACGTGTTTCCGATCCCGCGCCATGGCTGAAGATCAGTGGAATGGCGCCGGCGATGGCGGTCAGCGAAGTCATCACGATCGGGCGGAAGCGGGTGATCGCCGCTTCCTTCAGCGCGGAATGGAACTCCTGCCCCTGGTCGCGCAGCTGGTTTGCGAACTCGACGATCAGAATCCCGTTCTTGGCCGCAAGACCCACAAGCATGATCAGGCCGATCTGCGTGTAGATGTTGAGCGTGTTACCGGTCAGCCAGATGCCGAGCAGGCCGCCGCCGATGGTGGCGGGCACGCAGAGCATGATGACGAACGGGTGGACCCAGCTTTCGAACTGCGCCGCGAGCACGAGGAACACGACCAGCACGCCGAAGCCGAACACGAAGAGGATGCTCTCGCCTGCGCGCTTGTAGTCGAGCGACTGGCCCTTGTAGTCGAAGGCCGCTTCGTCCGGCAGAACCTTGCGGCCGATCGCTTCCATCTTGTCGAGCGCTACGCCGAGCGAGACGCCCGGGTCGAGGTTGGCCGTGATGGTGATGGCGCGGACGCGGTTGTAACGGCTGAGCTGGCGGCTATCGGCCATCGGCTGGACGTTCACGAGGTTGGAAAGCGGGATAAGCTCGCCCGTGCGCGATGAACGGACATAGATGTTCTCAAGGTCCGACGGGGTTGCCTGATCCGTGCGCTCGCCTTCGAAGATAACGTAACGCTCTTCACCGTTCTGCACGAATGTGCCGACACGTTTGGAGCCGAGCATTGTCTGCAAGGTCGAGCCGATCTCCTGCACCGTCACGCCGAGATCGGATGCACGCGAGTAGTCCACGCTGACGCGGAACTGCTGCTGCGTTTCCTTGTAGTCCCAGTCGATCTGGTTGATGCCCGGATTGTCGGCGTTGATCGCGTCGACGAACTTGTTCCGCCACTCGACCAGCGTCTCGTAGGACGGTCCCTTGAGCACGAAGTTGATCGGCTTGCCGCTGCCGCCGCGACCGCCGCCGAAGCCTGCCGGCATGTTGGCGAAGGCGCGCACGCCCGGAATGTCGCCGAGCTTGCGGTTCACTTCCTGGAGGATTTCGAAGCCGTTGCGACGATGGCCCCAGCCGGTCAGCACGACCTGGACGGAGGCGCTGTTGAAGGCGCTTGTCGGGCCGCCGAAGCCGCCCGGCGCCCGCACGGAAATACCTTCGATTTCGCCGTCATTGACCATCGGCAGGAGGCGCGCCTCGATCTGCTCGACGAAGGGCTGCATGTACTCGAAGGAGGCGCCTTCGGGTCCGCTGACCATGATCATGAACATGCCGCGGTCTTCGTTCGGCGTGTATTCGCCCGGGATCGCGGTGAAGAGGAAAGCAGTGCCGCCGATGATGCCGAAGAAGGCGATGGCGATCGCGATCGGACGGCGCACCGTCGCGTCATAGACCTTCGCGTATCCGTTGCGCAGGCCGTTGAAGGCCTGGTCAACACGATAACCGAAGCCCTTTTTCTTCTTCTCCGATGTGTCGTGCGGCTTGAGCAGCTTGGACGCCATCATCGGCGAGATGGTCAGCGCGACCAGCATCGAGAAGGCGATGGCGGCGGCGATGGCGATCGCGAATTCGGTGAACAGGCGGCCGACCTGCCCCTGCATGAAGGTGATTGGCACGAACACCGCGATCAGCACCATTGTCGTCGCGACGACCGCGAAGCCCACCTGGCGCGTGCCGCGGTAGGCTGCGACCAACGGCGTCTCGCCATATTCTTCGATGCGGCGGTGGATGTTCTCGAGCACGACGATGGCGTCGTCCACGACAAGGCCGATCGCCATCACGAGTGCGAGCAGGGTCAGCATGTTGACCGACAGGCCAAGCGCCAGCAGCACGGTGAAGGAGGCGATCAGCGAGATCGGAACCGTTACCGCTGGAATGAGGGTCGCCCGGAACGAGCCCAGGAAGACGAAGATCACGCCGACAACCAGCGCAACGGCGATCCCGAGTGTGATGAACACCTCGTTGATCGCGGCGTTGACGAAGGTCGACCCGTCGAAGTTGACGACGAGGTTCATGTCTTCCGGCAGCGACTTGATGACTTCCGCGGCGCGAGCGCGCGATTCCTTCGCCACCTCGACGACGTTGGCCGTAGATTGCTTGACGATGCCGATGCCGACAGCATCGAGGCCGTTTGCGCGGAAGACAGATCGGTCTTCCTCCGCGCCGAATTCGACACGCGCCACATCGCCGAGGCGAACCGCGACGCCGTCAGCGCCCTTGGCGATGACGAGTTGCTTGAATTCGTCAGGCGTGCGGAAGGGGCGGTCGATGCGGTTGGT
>CALRWU020000102.1:0-8705 GCA_943371945.1 Azorhizobium sp. AG788 | reverse complement strand
GCCCAGATCGAACGCCGCCTGTGGCGCGCGGGGGGACTTGTCGCGCGTGACGCTGTCCGGCCCGCCGGAGAAGATCACCGCCTTGGGATTGAACCCGGCTTTGATAACGGCCTCGGCCCGGTTGTAGGGGTGGACCTCGCAATAGATGCCCATCTCGCGCAGCCGCCGCGCAATCAACTGCGTGACCTGGCTGCCAAAATCGATGATCAGCGCTCGCTCATGAGCGTTGGAATCAAAGGATAGGGGTGTGGAGGTGCTGCTCGCCATGGCGGAAATAGAAGGGCTTCGGCCTTGGCGTCAATCCTGTCCTTTATCCACAAGCCCACGCGCCCGCCCCCGATACGTATTCATGAGGTCGGAAAGGTCGTCGGCCGTAAGCCCAAACGTGTCCGGCAGCATGCCCGTCGCCCCGATCATCGCGCGGTTGGCGGCGGCAAGGTTCGGGTGCGCCGCCTCGTCCTGCTCCGTTGAGAAGCCCACGAACTTCCGGAGCCCCATGCTGACCGGGTAGAAAGCCGAGCATTCCCGCCATTCCCGCCGGAACGACTTGAACAGCGTGCGGCAGGTAAAGCCCTTGCCATCCAGCGTCAGTGTTGAGCCCACACCGAACATCAGCGGCGCCGCAATCAGCGCGCACAAAACAAAGAATCCGCCCCCGCCCCAGAACAGCAGCGGGTCTTCATTGGGTCCCATCCACAGAGCGATCCCAACAAAACCGATCGAGATCAGAAACACGAACAGCCAGCGCAACCGGTCCGGCTTCAGCGTCATGCTGTCGGGCAGCGGATCGCCGTCAAAGTCGAGGAATCCTGGGGCGACCAGGTCGCTCACCCAACCCTCCACATTACGGCCATGAGCGAGTTATTAGCAGGGGGGCATGTTGGCACAGCTTGCTCTCGAACGATCTCCAGAACCTCCATCACGACACCGCCCGTTGAAGCGCGCGATTGCGAAAAGCATTCAACGTAGCGGCCAGTTCTTTCGGCGCCAGAACGTAATGATTGGAAATCCACCGATTGTGTTCGGGCTGGCCTTCGTTGTCCACTTTGTCAGTAGCGTAGACGCGATACCTGACCGCCACGAAAAGTCCGTTGCCGACCTCAAACTCCCCACAGTTCAGCCAAAGCTGGCTGCCCATATCACGCGGCAAGAAGCGGAAGCCCGCACTACTGAGCTCCATATCGCCCGACTTCGTGAACAGCTTAAGAATTAGACTGGCTGAACAAAACCCGCTCAGAATGACGGTCCCGCCCAACACCGCGGCAAGCAGATTCCTCGCCCATGTCGCAAGCGCCATAACATCGCTTGAAGCCAATGGGTATGCCAAACTCGCCGCCACCAGAACGAAGATCCAGATCGCAGCGCGCCGTCCTATTTTGCGCATCGAACGTGCAACGGTTATTCGCTCAGGCAAGTGGCTAGGCGTTACGCCGCTCACCCAGCTCTCCGCATCACCGCCATGTAGAAGCCATCCGTCCCGGCCGTCCGCGGCGTCAGGCGAACAGAGCCATTCGGCAGGCGGCATTTGCGAACCAATGCCGCGCCCTTCTCCGTCAGCTGCCCCGACTTGGCCGCAGCTTCAGCAGCATCCTCAGCCTTGAAGTCTTTCCGGTCAGCCAGAAAGCTCGCGACCTGATCCTCATTCTCTTCCATCAGGAACGAGCACGTCACATAGACCAGCCGCCCGCCCGGCTTCACGTAACTGCACGCCTGCCTCAGGATCATTGCCTGATCGCCGATCCGCTTCTCCAGCGCATTCGGCTGCACTCGCCATTTCGCATCCGGCTTGCGCCGCCACGTGCCGACACCCGTGCAAGGCGCATCGATCATCACGAGGTCCATCTTGCCGTCGAGATCATCCAGCGACGCATTCTCCTTCGGATGGCGCAGCTGCACATTGCGAATGCCCGCCCGCTCGATGCGCGGGATCAGCGCCGAGAGCCTGCGTCCATCGATATCGTGGCTGAAAATCTGCCCCTTGTTCTGCATCATCGCGGCCATGGCGATCGTCTTGCCGCCGCCGCCCGCGCAATAGTCCAGCACCTGCTCGCCCGGCGCCGCACAGCTCACGGCCGCCGCGATCTGGCTGCCCATGTCCTGCACTTCGACCCAGCCCTTGGAGTAAGCCGGGATCGCCTCGACCGCCTCGCCGCGCTCGATGGAATCCGCCGCCGGAATGCGGAAGCCGTTGTGCAGCTCCGGCATCTGCCGCGCCTTCACGCCTTCCAGCGCCCGCCCCGCCTTCTCTGCATCCGACTTCAGCGTGTTCACCCGCAGGTCGATCGGCGCGCGCGTGGCCATCGCCATCGCCTCGGGCACGGCATCGGGCCCGAACGCCCGCTGCAGATGCGGCGCGAGCCATTCAGGATAATCCCCGCGCACATGCGGCGGCGCAGACGGATCGGGCGCCAGCAACACGCCCTCACGCTCCTTGGCGTTCATCGCGGCCGGCGCATGCTCGTCCTTCAGCGCCTCCTCGATCTTGCGAACATCCCAGCCCCACGCATGCTTCAGCGCGCCAAGCGCCAGCACGCGCGCGCCGGTCCCGGCCATCGCATATTCGATCGAGTTCTTCTTCCGCAGCGCATCGACCACCAGACCCGAAATCCACGCGCGATCCCGAGAGCCCGCAAACCGCGACTTCTTCCCCCAGTCCCGCACGGCTTCCTTCACCGGCGTGCGCCGCTCCAGGACATCGCGCAGCACCTCGATCGCCGCCTGGATCTTCCCGCCGTCCCTCATGGGTGCGGCCCAACCCCGCCATGCCGGCTCATCAGCGCCCGGCCGATCGCGCGCACGTCCTGCAGGATGGCGAACTCGCCAACGATGATCGCGTCGCCCGGCGCGCGGTCCTTGTCCATCACCAGCATGGGACAACCCTGCCAGTCCGGCCCGACCAGATCGATGATCTGCTGGCGCGGACGCGCAAAGCCTATCCGGCGTACGTCGATCTTGTCGTTCCAGTGCGGATTGACCAGCAGCGCGCCTTCCAGCGCCGCGCAGTCATTGCAATACCACTCGAAACCGCCATCGGCGAACGGTGCAGCGAGAATGAACAGCTGATCTTTCATGGCGCCCTCTTAGCCGGACGCGCCCGGCGACGCCAGACGGCCGTCAACCTCACCCGTTCTGCAGCGAATAGTTCGGCGCCTCGCGGGTCATCTTCACATCGTGGACATGGCTCTCGCGCAGGCCCGCACCGGTGATCTGGATGAAGTTCGCCTTCTCGTGCAACTCGGCAATCGTCTTCGATCCGGTATAGCCCATGGCCGCCCGCAGGCCGCCCGCCATCTGGTGCAGGATCGGGCTGATCGGCCCCTTGAACGGCACCTGCCCCTCAATACCTTCCGGCACCAGCTTCTGCGCCTGCACGTCCTTCTGGAAGTAACGATCCGCCGACCCGCGCCCCATCGCTCCCAGCGAGCCCATGCCGCGATAGTCCTTGTACGCGCGGCCTTCGTAGAGGAACACCTCGCCCGGCGCTTCTTCCGTTCCGGCCAGCATCGAGCCCATCATCGCCGACGATGCGCCCGCCGCCAACGCCTTGGCGAAGTCGCCCGAGAACTTGATGCCGCCATCGGCGATCACCGGCGTCTTGGTGGATTCCGCCGCCTTCGCGCAGTCCGCAATCGCGGTCAGCTGCGGCACGCCAACGCCCGCGACAATCCGCGTCGTGCAGATCGAGCCCGGCCCGATCCCCACCTTAATCGCATCAGCTCCCGCATCGATCAGCGCCTTGCAGCCATCGCCCGTGGCGACGTTGCCCGCGATCACCTGCACCCGGTTCGACAGCTTCTTCACCCGCTCAACAGCGTCGAGCACCGCACGCGAATGGCCATGCGCCGTGTCGATGACGACAGCATCGACGCCCGCATCGATCAGCGCCTGGCTACGCTCGAATCCTGCATCGCCCACAGTCGACGCCGCCGCCACGCGCAGCCGCCCCTGCTCATCCTTGCAGGCATTCGGATTGGCCTGGCTCTTCTCCATATCCTTCACGGTGAGCAAGCCGACGCAACGCCCCTCGTCATCGATCACGATCAACCGCTCGATCCGGTTCTTGTGCAGCAGCTTGCGCGCCTCGGCCGGATCGGCCCCAACGCGGATGGTCACAACCTTCCGCGTCATCAGCTCGGACACCGGCATGTTGTCGTCGTCGGCAAACCGCACGTCGCGGTTTGTGATGATTCCCAGCAGCTTGCGCGGAACGCCTTCCGGCCCCGGTTCCACCACCGGAATACCCGAAACCTTCAGCCGCTCCTTCAGTACCCGCAACTGGCGCAACGTGTAATCCGGCGTCACCGTCACCGGGTTCACCACCATGCCGCTCTCGAACCGCTTCACGCGGCGCACCTGCTCCGCCTGTTCCTCGATCGACAGGTTGCGGTGGATAACGCCGATGCCGCCGAACTGCGCCATGGCAATCGCCAAGCCGGCTTCGGTCACGGTGTCCATGGCCGCCGAGATGATCGGCACATTGAGCGCGATGTCCCGCGTCAGACGCGTGCGGATATCCACCTCGCCGGGGATAACCTCGGACGGACCGGGCTCCAGCAGCACATCGTCGAACGTGATGGCCTGACGGATTCGAATTGAAGAGGGGTGCTGTTCCATAGACCCGTCTAGCGATTCTCGCCGGCCTTGGGAAGTGGGTCTGGCAAGCGCAAATGTCTCAGCCCGAAAGCGCCCGACCCGGCCTGCCCCCGACCCGATCTGGCCCGATCACGCGCCCCACCGCTAACGCCGAAAGCCATATCATTAACCTTTGAAGAGACTAGCTGCCGGGCTGGAAGGCTGGAGTCGCCGCAATGCTTGCTCAGGATGCAAAAGGCGATGGGGCGCTGACGCTCGCAATCGCCTGCTATGCGCGGGGAGACATGGCGACGGCCGGAAACCTCTTTCGCAAAGTCCTGCAGCAAGACCCGACAAACGCGATCGCAAATCACCAGCTCGGGCTGCTGGCCTTCGCCGACGGCGACACAGCGCTGGCGGCTACCCATCTGCTTTGGGCGACTGAAGCCAATCCGGGGGACGGCGAATATCAGAACAATTTCGGCGTAGTGCTGCATGCCCGCGGCGATTTCGCGTCGGCCCGCAACGCCTTTGAAGCGGCAATATCGCTAGAAGCCCAGTCGCCGCACACCTTCAACAATCTTGGCGCGTGCCTCGTCGCCCTCAGCGATCAGGCCGGCGCCATTCGCGCGTTTCGCCGGGCGATCGCAATGGACCCGGGCTTTGTCGAGGCGCGCGATAATCTCGATCGCGCCTGCCTGAGCGCGGCCCCGGCCTGGCACTTTCCCATGATGGCGGATGCCGCGCGCAATGCCGCCTACGATGCGGCGCTCCGGAAGGTCGCCAAGGATCGCCACGTCCTCGACATCGGGTCGGGCTCCGGCCTGCTCGCCATGATGGCCGCCCGCGCGGGCGCTGCAAACGTGACGACATGCGAGGTGGTGCCCGCTGTCGCCGCCACGGCGCAGGCCATCATTGCAGCCAACGGGTTTTCCGACACGATCGTGTCCCATGCCAAGCGCTCCGACGCGCTCGTGATTGGCGTGGACATGGCTCAACGCGCTGATGTCCTGGTGACCGAAATCTTTTCGAGCGGCCTTCTCACCGAAGGCGTGCTGCCCACCCTCGCCCACGCGCACCAGAATTTGCTGGCCCCCGATGCCGTCGTAATTCCGCAAAGGGCGGTTGCACGCGGCTACCTCATCGGCGGCGACGCGATTGAATGCCAGGCGTCCGCCGCAAGCGTCGCAGGCTTTGACCTCTCGGGCTTCAACGTCTTCGCAACGTGCAAGTTCGCTCTGCACCTCGACCGTTTTCCCCACGATATCCTGTCGGATGATTTTGACATTCTCGCATTCGATCTTACGCGCACTGGCGTTCCCCCCGGCCGCCGCGAGCTGGTCGTCACAGCACGTCAAGCAGGACGCTGCATGGGTGTCGCCCAATGGATCCAGCTCGATCTCGACGCCGAGATTAGCTATGAGAACCGCCCGACGATCAGCGCCGGTGCCAATGGCTGGATGCATATCGTCTACAGGTTCCCGCACCCCGTGGACCTCCAGCCGGGAGATCAGGTGCGCCTGATCGCCAACCACACCGCAACCGAACTGACGGTTGCGCTCGCCAACGACGTGTGACGGTCCAGGGCAGCCTAGCGCCCTCGGCTGTTGCAGGAGGCCTTGCCGCGAGACGTGGCTTGCGTCACCACTTCGGCAGGCTCTGAAGGGTCACCAATGCCGACCGGTGTCTTTGCCGCCATTTTCGATCTCGACGGCGTCCTGACCTCTACCTCGGTCCGGCACGAACAGTCATGGGCCGACGCCGCCGCCCGCTTCGGCGTCCCGGTTTCCGGTGCGGCCCTGCACGCCACCCGCAGCGTCCCGCGCGCTTCGGCCTTGTCCGCCCTGCTGGATCATGCCGGCATCACCATGCCCGCGTCCGACCGCGAAGCCCTGATGGCCTTCAAGAACGAACGCTATCACCAACTGATCGAAAGCCTGCAGCCTGCTGACGCCTTCCCCGGCGCGCACGCAGCACTGGCGCGCTGCCGCGAGTTGGGCATGAAGATCGGAATCGCTTCGGCCAGCATGAACGCCGCCTTGGTGCTGGAGCGGATCGGCCTTCAGTCCCTCGTCGATTTCGTCGCCGATCCCGGCAAGGCGGGGCCGAAACCAAGCGGCGAAATCTATTCCCTGGCCTGCGCCGCACTCGGCGCTCCGCCGCAGCACGCCCTGTGCATCGAAGACGGCGCCGCCATGATCGCCAACCTGCGCGCCGCGAACATGTACACAGTCGGCATCGGAGATCACCCTCTCGGCGCCGACGAACAGTTTTCCTCCGTGGCCAAGTGGAATGTCGACGCAACCATGATGCGCCTCAAACACCGCGCCTGATCCCTCGCACCGCCGCGCTTGCTCGCCCTGAGCGGCCCACAGGCTGCCACCACTCCGAGGGCTTGCGTAAGATCGGATGGCTCCGTACCGTGATGTTCAGTGATCAGCGGGGGGCTTATATCGATGCATCGGAGTACAGTTTCCGCAGTGCTGTTCGCCGCCTGCATGGCCATCGTGGGTTGCGCCCCTTCCACGACATCTGCACCAGTTGAAGCTGAGGCGGCCGCGCCAGCTAAAGTTGAGGCGCCCGCGCCGTTCATCATGGCCGGAGGCGAGCCCCAAACTTGGGAGCCGCTCGCTGAGGATGATCCAACCATGGCGGCGCTTGCCGTCGTCAAGTTTAACGACCTTCCCAATGTTTCAAACATCAGCGCCGTGCGCGTTTTCGGAACAGGGAGCGGAGATCCGGCGATGAACGGCCTGAAGGTCTACCTTGCGTTCGTCTCACCGCATGATCAAAGGGCTTTTCTTCTGGGCGACTTCCTTGACTATCGCGTGATCGCGGCTTCGCCCGGCCGCATAGATCTGGAATACGACGAAGACTTCATGCTTGCCGACGAGCCCCAGCGCCGCACGGTGCGCACCATCGTCAGTTGGACGGAGAAGGCGCAAGAGCCATCGCCAAATCCTGAATTCCCATCAACGGTAACCATGAGCCCAGCGAATTAGCGGTCAGGCCTTGGCTTGCCTCGTGGGAACGATCGCCCAGCGCGCCTTCTTCTGACCCGCTCCAATTCTTCGGACCAAGCTCCCCGCGATCGGCTGCACATGGGCGAGGTCGCGCCATCCGGAGCCGCAGGGGCCAACGATCACTTTTGGCGCAATCCAGCCATGCGCTCACCCCGCCAGAATCGGCCGGTTCTGCGAACGCGGTTTGAGACCGGACTCCCGAAATCTCAACGCACCGCGCTGGATTACAGAGATAATCTCCGTTGTCTCGATCCTACACCCGCACACCCGACCCATACTCCCTTCATCCATCCCGCAGGAGGGCAGCTGATCGCTGTTCAACGGCGCGGGATCGGACGCAGATGAGCGTGAAAGCCCGTGTGAGCCGAAGAGGAGCCAGGGACCAGACTTACGGAGCCCTAGAAAACACGGGAGTGATCGAGGGATTGCGGCTGAACATCGGCGACCTGCACGCCGGCGGCGAAAATAGGGTCCAGGCGGTTGAAACACCCCGCTGCATCCCCATTGCCGGATAACATCTGTCGGGGACGGGGGATCCGCGTTTTCCTTGTCTACCGGTAGTGCTGAGCGATCGGTGCAGCCAACTCACGCGGGGCACCCCGCGTCCCCGGGCCCTCCACCTGTTACGGAGACCCACCCGCCTCCCGAAGCCTCTGGTGTAGGGAGGGAGCTACAGCATCCCGGACGGCAGGAGCCGGTCCGAAGGCGGCCCTACGCCCTGCCCTTGAAGCCGCGCGCAATGACGAACGTCTCTGGGCTCTCCGGCCGGCTCGCCGGCGGTTTCCAGTGGCGCACGTCGGTGAAGTTGGACTTCAGCAATTCGAGCAGTGTGCCCTGCGCGCCGCCCTGGAAGACCTTGGCGATGAACGTGCCGTTCTTGACGAGGTTGTCGACCGCGAAGTTTGCGGCGAACTCGGCAAGCCCAACCGTCCGCAAGTGATCGGTCTGCTTGTGGCCAACCGTGTTGGCCGCCATGTCGGACAGGATCAGCGTTGGCGTATCACCGAGGGCAGCGAGCATCTTCTCGGTCATGCCGGCTTCGGCAATATCGCCCATGAAGATGGTGGCGTTGCCGACGGGATCCACGGGGAGAAGATCAATGCCGACAAC
>CALRWU020000101.1:0-8750 GCA_943371945.1 Azorhizobium sp. AG788 | reverse complement strand
GGATCAGCCTTGGCGGCATGATGCATGCGGTTGCAGCGAGTGCGATGATCGGCGCCGCCAGGGAGATCGCGGAATCCGGCACGTTCGGGTTCACTGGCGCGATGCCGTTCGCGGGCGAGATCGACGCGCTGCTGGGCAAGGGAGCGGGTGCTTGATCGGGCAACAATCGCCTGGTGGCTTGTAACGGCCAGCGTGCGGGCCTGTCGTGTCGCGCATCTCAAGTCCGCCTGCGGCGGGATGTCTTGCGCAGATATGGGGATGAGGGGTTCCAAATCGCGGCGCGACAGGGGTAACTGCCCTCATGCAGCTCTGGAACGCCGATTTCACGTCCGACAGGTTCCCGCCTTTTTTGCCGGAGATCTGCCAGGTCAATGACGACCTCTATGGCTTCGAGCTGGCGACGTGGCTGGCGCAGGCGCTGGTGGGGAATGGGGTGGTGACGAGCTATCCGCATGCCGAGGATTGGGGCTGGTTCCTCGAATATGTCTCCGAGGACGAGCAGGAGCTGATGGTTGGTTGCGCCAGCAAGGGCGCGACGCATGGCTATCCGACCGACTGGTGCATCTTCGTGCGCCAGCGCCGCAAGCCGCGGAAGGGCGGGGCGGACGCGTCACCGGCGCTTGTCGCCGCGATCTTGTCAGCCCTCGCGGCTGAGGGCATCGAAGTGCGTCAGCCCTGAGTCGAGTATCCCGTGACAGCTTCCTCTCCCATTCTTGATGTGCGCGACCTGTCGGTGTCGTTCGAGACGCCGGACGGGCTTGTCGAGGCGGTGAAGAAGCTGTCGTTCGATGTGGCGCGGGGGGAGTGCCTCGGGCTGGTCGGCGAGAGCGGGTCGGGCAAGAGCCAGACCGTGCTGGCGGCGATGGGGCTGACGGCGAGCAATGGCGTTGTCGCGGGCTCGATCAAGTTCGATGGCCAGGAACTTGCGGGCATGTCGCGCAAGCAGCTGAACGACATCCGCGGCGCGAAGATCGGCATGATCTTCCAGGACCCGCTGACGTCGCTGACGCCGCACATGACGGTTGGCGCGCAGATGGCCGAGGTATTGGCGCGCCACAAGAATCTCAAGGGACGTGACGCCGAGCAGCGCATCGTTGAATGGCTGGAGCGCGTGCGCATTCCGGAGGCGCGACGCAGGCTGCATCAGTTTCCGCACGAGCTGTCGGGCGGGATGCGGCAGCGTGTGATGATTGCTTCCGCCATGCTATGCGAGCCGGAAGTACTGCTTGCGGATGAGCCGACGACGGCGCTGGACGTGACGGTGCAGGCGCAGGTGCTCGATCTGATGGACGAGCTGAAGCGCGAGACGGGCGCCGGTCTGGTTCTGATCACACACGACATGGGCGTGATCGCGCGGATGGCGGATCGCGTCGTGGTGATGCGGCATGGCGAGGCGGTCGAGCGCGGCAACGCCAGCGAACTCTTCGCGGCGCCGAAACATCCGTATACGCGCATGCTGTTGGAGGCGATGCCGCGTCTGGATCGCGCCGATCGCGGCGACCGGCCCACTATCGGCCCGCCGCCAGCTGTCGAGACGCCGCCGCTGCTGGAGGTGAAGGACCTGCATGTGACCTTCCCGGTGCAGGTTCCGGGTGGGTTCTTCGGCAAGCGCCTTCCGCTGCGTGCTGTCGATGGCGTGAGTTTTTCGCTGCGGCCCGGCGAGACGATGGGCGTGGTCGGCGAGAGCGGTTGCGGGAAGTCGACGCTGGCGCGTGGCGTGTTGAGGTTGCTCGATCCGAGTGCAGGATCTGTGGCGTGGCTGGGGCGCGATATCGCGAAGGCGAGCCGGAAAGATGTGCAGCCGCTGCGCCGTGAGCTGCAGGTCGTGTTCCAGGATCCGTTGGCGAGCCTAGACCCGCGCACGACGATTGGACAGTCGATCGCCGAGCCGCTGACCGTGTTCCGCCCTGATGTGGATGCGAAGGGCCGCGAGGCGGCGGCGCGCGAGATGATGGAGCGGATGGGGCTCGATCCGATGCTGGTGAACCGGTATCCGCACGAGTTGTCGGGCGGGCAGAACCAGCGTGTCGGCATTGCCCGGGCGATGATCCTGCGGCCGAAGCTTGTCGTGTGCGACGAGGCCGTGTCGGCGCTGGACGTGTCGGTGCAGGCGCAGATCCTCGACCTCCTGATCGACCTGCAGAAAGAGTTCGGGCTGGCGATGATGTTCATCAGCCACGACCTCTCGGTGATCCGCGAGATCTGCCATCGCGTCATGGTCCTCTATCTGGGCCGTGTCGTGGCGATGGCGCCGCGCGACGTGCTGTTCGAACGGCCGCAGCACCCCTACACGCGGGCGCTGCTGTCGGCGGTGCCGTCGCCCGATCCGGCGCGCGAGCGGTCCAAGGCCCGCATCAAGCTGGTGGGTGACCTGCCATCGCCGCTCGATCCCAAGGCGAGCCTGCGCTTCATGAAATCAAAGCTGACGGAGGAGGCGCCCTTCTACCGTCCGCAGCTGATCGAGGTCGCGCCAGGCCACTGGGTCGCCGAGCACGATCCCGTCGAGGCCGCAGGGCGGGTGGCTTAGCGATTACTGCTTGGCGCCGGGTGTCACCATGACGGAGCCTTGCGGTTTTCCCCCATTCAGCAGGCCGTCGATGTAAGCGATCTCCGATTGCGATACCTTGTCGTCCTTGTTGGCTTTCAGTGCATCGACATAAGCTTCGCGAGCTTCGATCAGTCGGCCGAGCTCGACCAGCGCAAAACCGCGTTTGCGAAGGAAAGCATCGCGGTGCATTCCGATGATCATGTCATCGCTGTCGAGCGTCTCGTCGGCGAGGGCGAGCGCTTCGCGCCAGTTGTTCTGTCCCAAGTAGGCCGCCGCCTTTTCGGCCAGCAGCTCCCAGTTCTCGGGTTGCAGCGCGAGGCCGCGATCGAGATAGCTGTGCGCTTCCGCGAAGGCTTTTCGCTCGACGGCGTCACTGCCAAGGATCAGGGCTATCCCGCCATAGACATTGAGCGTCTGGGCGACGTTGGAATTGCCAGAGCCGTTGCCGCCCAGGAGCCCGGTGACGAGCGTCAGCATCATGCCGTCTTCCTCATCACCGGCGCGGACGACGTAGCTGCCGTTCGGCCTCTTCTCGGTGATCGGGTAAGAGGCGGGCGCGCGGTCCAGTGCTGCACGGAGCCGGAGCAGGTAGGGCGGCAGGGCGGGATAGCCGCGCGTGTTGAAGGCGTTTCGCACTTCCATGAGCAGCGCGCCGTCGTCGGCTTCGGCCTGCGTCGCAGCTCCGCCGTTCAGGTTGAGCTGTATCGAGCCGATCTGCTGGGGTCGGGCGGCTCCCGACGCGCAGCCAGCGAGCGCAAACGTAATGCAGGTAGCGAGTAGCGCGAGCGTGCTTTTCATGAAGTCCCCCCCTTCTGACCTTAGCAAAGCATAGTGCGCGTGCGCGATCCAGCATGCGGACCGGCCGGCGCCGTGCGGAATGCTGTGGTCCTGGGGCTCCAGAAATGTCGCAACACCCGTTCATCCGACGAAATTCGGGATGAACGCATTGGGTCTTTAGAGAGCACCCTATTCATCGGTTTCGCTGCTTTGCAGCGACTGTCGGCCGTTCGAGACGCTGCCGCAGCGGCTCCTCAGGGTAGCTAGCCCGATGGTCCGGAGGTCGGCCAGCGTGCTTGTCCAGCCACTTTGACACCCGGATCGTACCGGGCGTTAACAAATCTCGGTGAGAACGCGTATCAGACGCTTGACGCTGTCAGGCCATCGTAAGATGGATTCAGCGTATAAAAGAACACTTGGAGGACCTCCCGCATGAATCGCCCCCTCACAATGACGGCCCTTGGCCTGCTGCTCGCCCTTGGCGTCGCCAGCTGCGCCCAACCGGGCGAAATGGCCGGCACCACCGCTGGAACGCAGGTTTCGGTCGCCGAGCCGATGACGCAGGTCGCCTCGCGCGTCGATAACTTCCGTCTTGTGACTGCTGACGGGCACGCCCGCGAGCTGTATCGCTACAAGGACGCCCCGGCCATCGTGCTTGTGATGCACGCATCGGGTTCCGCCGACAGCGCCAAGGCCGCAGCTGAGCTCGCCAAGCTGCAAACCCAGTTCGCGCCCAAAGGCGTCGAATTCATGCTGGTCAACTCCACGACTGACACGCGCGACGCCATGCTGGCGGACGCCGCGAAGAACGGCATCACTGCTCCGATCCTGCAGGACGACCTGCAACTCGTCGGCGGCCAGATCGGCGCCTCGCGCGTCGGCCAGGCTTTCGTGATCGATCCCAAGTCGTGGAAGATCGCCTACAGCGGCCCGCTCGCCGCTGACCCGATCGCGGCTGTTGTCGACGGCAAGCCGGTGAGCGTCGCTTCTGCGGCTGTGCAGGGCCAGGCGATCAGCTTCCCGGGCCGCACGCCGGCCGCCAAGGCTGAGTACGCGAAGATCTCGTATGCCGAAACCATCGCGCCGATGATCGAGCAGAAGTGCATTGCCTGCCACCAGGAAGGCGGCATCGCGCCGTTCGGCTTCGACGGCTATGCGAAGGTGAAGCAGTTCTCGGGTATGATCCGCGAAGCCGTGCGCACCGATCGCATGCCGCCGTGGGACGTCGATCCGCATGTCGGCAAGTTCGCTGACGACAAGTCGCTCTCGGGCGATCAGATCAAGACGCTGGTCAACTGGATCGAAGCCGGCGCGCCGCGTGGCGATGGACCCGACCGCCTAGCCGAGGTCAAGCACGTCGCGCAGGAATGGCCGCTCGGCAAGCCCGACCTGATCGTCGACATTCCGAAATACACCATCCCGGCGACGGGCTATGTCGATTACCAGTACCCGACAGTTCCGAACCCGCTGACCGAAGGCAAATGGCTGAAAGCCGCAACGGCGAAAGTCTCGCAACGCCAGGGCGTGCACCACATCCTCTCGGGCGTGATCCCGGAAGGCGCGACCACCAAGGGCATGCAGGCCTGGGGCGGCGGCGTCGGCGGCTACACCGTCGGCATGGAATCGACCGTTGCGCCCAAGGGCATTGGCTCGTGGGTCCCGACCGGCGGCCAGTTCGGCTATCAGATGCACTACACGCCGTTCGGCAAGGAAGCCGTCTCGGCCGAGCAGATTGGCCTGTACTTCTACAAGGATGGCGAAAAGCCTGAGCTGATCATGCGCGAAACGCCGCTCGTCGATCAGTTCATCGAGATCCCGGCCAACGATCCGGCGCATAAGGAAGTTGCCTACTTCAACTTCCCGCACGATGCGATCCTGCACACCGCGGTCGTGCACGCGCACTATCGCGGCACGTATTCGAAGCTCGAAGTGCTGTCGCCGGATGGCAAGCGTGAGACCATTCTCAACGTGCCGTTCTACGACTTCAACTGGCAGCGCATGTACGAGTTCGACAAGCCGATCAACATCAAGGCCGGCTCGAAAGTGATCGCGACCTACGTCTACGACAACTCGAAGCGGAACCCGGCCAACCCGGACCCGTCGAAGGAAATCGTGTGGGGCGACCAGTCGTTCGAGGAAATGTTCTACACCTCGCTGCGCTATCGCTGGGCCGACGAGACGGTCGCCAAGCCGACCAAGTATGACGACGAACTGAACCAGACGCGCCTGATCGGCATGCTCGACGACAACCTGGACGACAAGGTCCAGATGGCGGAACTGCGTGGCCGCTTCAAGGAGATGATCGGCAACCCGATGGCGTTCGGCATGGTCGACAAGAACAAGGACGGCGGCATCGACATGGGCGAGTTCAACGCGGCCATGAGCATGATGCGGAGACCGGCTCCGGCTGCTCCGACGGCCTCGGCCGCGCCGAAGCCGAGCAATGGCGGCGGTCAGTAAGTCGACCGAACTTCGCCAAGTGATTGCAGCGCCCCGGCCCCAAAAAGGCCGGGGCGTTTGCTTTTGGGCGCCTGACGCAGCGTTGTAGCTGTCTTGCGCTGGCTGGCATCTTGGCGTCGCGCCGATAAACTCCCCCAAAAGAAACGACGGGGAGATGACCATGATCCGGATGCTGTGCGCTGTGTCGATGCTGGCGCTGGCCGCCTGTGGCGGTGGTGAGCCTGCGACGCCCAAAGCGGTGACCTGGGAGGTGAGCGAGTTCATCGGGCCGTCGCCCTTCCACGGCCTGCACGGGCTCGCGATCGAGCCGGATGGGACAATCCTCGCGGGCAGCGTGGTGGGGCAGGCGATCTATGCCGTCGACCCCAAGACCGGCGCAGTGACGGAGCGCATGGGCCCGCCCGATGGCATGGCGGACGACATCGCATTCGGGCCGGATGGGGTGATGGCGTGGACGGGATACCTCACCGGCAAGGTGTTCGTGCAAGAGAAGGGGCAGGCGCCGCGGATGATCTCGTCGGGACTGCCGGGGTCGAACTCGCTGGCGTTCAACAAGGAGGGCAAGCTCTACTTCACGCAGGTCTTCCTCGGGGACGCGCTCTACGAAGCGGACTGGAAGGGCGGCGCAGCGCCGAAGCTGATCCGCAAGGATCTGGGCGGGCTCAACGGATTCGAGTTCGGACCTGACGGGATGATCTACGGGCCGCTGTGGTTCAAGCATGCGATCGTGAAGGTCGATCCGAAGACGGGCAAGGACACCGTGGTGGCCGATGGCTTCGAGGTTCCGGCGGCGGCGAATTTCGGACCCGATGGCAATCTCTATGCGATCGACACCAAGAACGGTCAGGTGAAGCGCATCGACATGAAGACCAAAGCCGTGAGCGTGGTGGCGACGTTGCCGCCCTCGCTCGACAATCTCGCGATTGCGCCGGACGGGACGATCTACGTGTCGAACATGGCGGAGGCGTCGATCTTCGAGGTGAACCCGGCGACGGGCGCTGTGCGCACCGTGGTGAGTGGCCCGCTGGCGACGCCGACGGACCTGGTGCTCACGGACGGAGCTGAGGGAGAGAAGCTGCATGTGGCGGATGTGTTTGCGTATCGGGTGATCGATACGGCGACGAAGGCGATCACGAATCCGCTGCGTATGTATCGCGACGAGACCGATAACCAGCTTGGCATTGGCGCGGGCAAGTCGAACGTGCTGATCACGAGCTGGGCGGCGGGCATGGTGCAGGTGGTGGATCGCGCGACGGGAGCGGCGGTGATGCACCATGGCTTCACGGCGCCGACGGATGCGATCGAACTGGCCGACGGCAGGCTGATCGTTCTCGAGGCCGCGACGGGGAATATCCGGTTGGTCGGTGACGGCGACACGCCGGGCGAGGTGCTGGTGAGTGGATTGAAGTTTCCGGTCGCGATGGTCGAGGCGGCGGACGGCAAGGTCTATGTCACGGAGACGGGTGGCGCGCTGCAGGACGTCGACCTGACCGCCAAGACCATGAAACCGGTGCTGGAGGGGCTGGCCGGACCGGAAGGCGTCGATATCGGGCCCGATGGCAAGGTCTATGTCGCGGAGGCCGGCGCCGGGCGCGTGATCGCTTACGATCCGAAAGACAAGTCGAAGACCGTGATCGCGGAGGGGCTGAAGATGGGCCTGCCGGCGGCGGAGGGGACGTTGCCGGCGTTCACCACGACGGGGGTCGCGGTGTCGAAGAAGGATGGCTCGGTTTACGTGTCATCGGACATCACGAATGCGATCTACAGGATCGCGCCGTCTGCAAAGTAGCCTTGGGCGAAAATAGTTTCGGTAGGAAAAGTCGGATGGGTCTGGCTGGCTGCGTCCTCCGGGCGACAGAAGGAGCGATCTCATGCGTTTTGTGATGCTGATGTACCCTGGCCCGGCGGCTGAAATCGAACAATCGCCGGTTCCCGAGGGGCCGGACGGGCAGAAACTGCTCGAGGACATGATGGCGTTCAACCAGCGCATGGTGGACGCCGGGATCATGCTGGGTGGCGAAGGGCTGAAGCCGACGCGGCTTGGCGCGCGCGTGAAATTCGGTCCGCGTGGGTCGACTGATATTGTCGACGGGCCGTTCACCGAGACCAAGGAAGTGCTGGGCGGCTACTGGATCATCGAAGCGGCGTCGCTGGCGGAGGCGGTGGCGTGGGCGCGGCAGGCGCCATGTCCGGCGGGCGAGTTCATTGAGGTCCGCCCAGTGTGGACGCCGGAGGATTTCGGCGAGGAGGCTGCCGCCAAGGAGCGCGCGCAGATGGCGCAGATCGAGGCGCAGAAGCGCGGGTGATCAGAGGAGATCACGCGCGATGCGGGCGTCGCTGGTGCGTGTGAATATCTCAGCGCCGTTGTGCGTCGCCGTCAGCGTTTCGACGATACGGAAATGCGTGGCGTCGGATGTGAGGTCGTAGCTGGCTTCGACGGCGCAGGCCCAACCGTCGCGTTTCCAGGACGAACGCGTGGTCTGGCGCCAGCGCGCCGAGAGGGGATCGCCGGCGGTGAGTTCGCTGGTTTCCTCGCCGGAGGACGAGAGTTCGATGTTGGCGGCGTCTATGCGGTACGGCGCGGAGGGGTCCGTGTTGGAGATGACGAGGCGGCCGGATGCGTCTGGCGTGGCGGGCGTGTAGGTGGGTGCGGGATCGGCGCCGTTTGCTTGCGTGATCGGAAGCGGCTCATCGGTGCTCGGCATGCGGACAGGCAGTGTCAGCGTCGAGACGCCCATCGGCAGCGTTAGCGTGGGCGTGTCCGGTGAGGGCCAGAGCATTGGCCAGAAGCCTTCGGACAGGGCGAGGCGGATGCGTGAGCCAGCACGGAAGACGTAGGCGGCGGGGCGAAGCCTGATCGTGACATCATAGACGCGGCCGGGTTCGAGTGGGGTTGGCGCGTTCATGGAGTCGCGTCGCGTGAGGTTGAGAGCGGCCCAGGTGACGGGCCAGCTTTTCCCGTCCG
>CALRWU020000100.1:0-8860 GCA_943371945.1 Azorhizobium sp. AG788 | reverse complement strand
TGATGCCGGGACAGTCAGGCCCGAACGCCTATGGTCCCGATCCGAACAACGGCATTGGCGCGATGCCGGGCATTGAGGCGCCGGCGCGGCGTGAAGTGGCGCCGGAGGACGATCCGGTGAAACGCGCACTGGCGGACTACGAGGCGCGGCGCGTGGCGCAGTCACAGCAGGCTGCGCGTGCGGCGACGCCGGCGGGGCGTGCAGCCGCGCCGGGTGCGTTCGGCAAGAAGCGCAGCTAGGGCTTATGCCTTGGCGCTGGGGCGTTCCGAGACGCGGGCGTGCCAGCTGCGCAGGTTGCCGAGCGAGTCAGGAACCTTGAGGCCGATCCAGTCGGCGAAATCGACCATCGACAACAGGCAGATGTCGGCGATCGTGTAGTCGCTGCCGGCGACGAAGTCGCGGCCGTTCAGTTCGTTATCGACCCAGGCGAGGCCGCGCTCGTAGTGCGCGCGGTTGGACTCGCCGAACTCCTTGTATTGCGGAACGACGACGCGTGCGGTGAAGGGGTGCGCATGGCGCCAGAACATGCCGGCCGGCGTGCCGATCTGGAATTCGACCCGACGCGTCAGCATGTCGATGCGTGCGGTCTCGAGCGCGGTGCGGCCGAACATGGGCGGGGTGGGGTAGAGACTTTCGAGATAGCGGCAGATGGCGACAGTCTCCGACAGGAAGCTTCCGTCATCGAGCTGAAGCGTCGGCAGCTGGCCGAGCGGATCGCGCGCAAGATGCTCGGGCTGCTTCAGTTCGCCGGTCATGATGCCGACTTCAACGGTCGGCAGCTCGACCCCCTTCTCGGCCAGGAAGATGCGGACGCGGCGCGGGTTCGGCGCGGGCATTGGCGCGTTGAAGAATTTCATGGGGCGTTTCCGGGCTGAAGCGTTGGCGAGGGTTGGCGCGCGGGGAGACGGGCGTCAAGCAGTACTGCATGGTTGCGGCCGCGCATGCGATAGCTCATCCTGAGCAGCCGCGAAGCGGCGTCCGTCGAAGGACGGGCGTGCTCCGAGGTGACAGAAACAGGTCGCAATGACATTCTCGATAGTGGGGAGCGTCATGCGGATCTGGGTCTACATTCTCATATGCGCGGACGACTCCTTCTATGTGGGGTCACATCGCGGACCGGATCCGGTCGTTCGCGAAGCTGAGCACAATGACGGACTCGATCGGTACGCGTACACATACGCGCGTCGGCCAGTGCGACTTGTCTGGACTGAGGAGTTCGAGGATCCGACGCAGGCCGTTCCATTCGAGCGAAAGCTAAAGGGCTGGTCTCGCGCCAAGAAAGAGGCTGTCATCCGCGGCGACTGGCAGTCGCTTCCGGGTCTCGCGCGGCGGCGCAGCCGGCCATCTGATGAGTCGCCGAAGCCTAGAGGCGTCAAAAATCAGTGAGCCCGCTCGTCCTTCGACGGACGCTCCCTCCGGTCGCTGCTCAGGATGAGCTCTCGTTAGGCAGGATGAGCTCTCGCGTGAGCGCCTAGTAAACCCGCGGCTTCGGTTTGATGTACTCGATGTCCTTGGACATCGTGTAGGCGTGGACCGGGCGGTAGTCGATTTTGACGGCGCCCTTGTCGTCGATCCACGACAGTGTGTGCTTCATCCATTTGTCGTCGTCGCGGTTCGGGAAGTCTTCGCGGGCATGGGCGCCGCGGCTTTCTTCGCGGTTGGCGGCAGAGTTCACGGTGACGGCGGCCTGGACGATGAGGTTGTCGAACTCGAGCGTTTCGATGAGGTCGGTGTTCCAGATCATGCCGCGATCCTGGATCGAGATGTCGGACACGCCGCCGAGAACTTCGGCGATGCGTTTGACGCCGGACTGCAGCGTCTCGCCGGTGCGGAACACGGCGCAGTCTTCCTGCATTGCCTTCTGCATGGTGGCGCGCAGCTTGGCGGTGGAGGTCCCTCCCTTGGCGTTCCGGAACTTGTCGAAGCGGGCGAGGTGGTCGTCGCCGGCATTCTTCGGCAGGTCGCCCTGGTTGGCGTTGTTTTCGAGCACTTCGCCGCAACGCAGGCCAGCGGCGCGACCGAACACGACGAGGTCGATCAGCGAGTTGGAGCCGAGGCGGTTGGCGCCGTGTACCGAGACGCACGCAGCTTCGCCGACAGCCATCAGGCCCGGCACGATACTGTCGGGATCGCCGCCAGCCTTGGTGAGGACTTCGCCGTGATAGTTCGTCGGGATGCCGCCCATGTTGTAGTGCACCGTCGGCAGGACGGGGATCGGCTCTTTCGTGAGATCGACGCCGGCGAAGATCTTGGCGGACTCCGAGATGCCCGGGAGGCGCTGGTGCAGGATTTTCGGATCGAGGTGGTCGAGGTGAAGATGGATGTGGTCGTTGAGCGAACCAACGCCGCGGCCTTCGCGGATTTCCATCGTCATGGCGCGTGAGACGACGTCACGCGAGGCGAGGTCCTTCACGGTCGGCGCATAGCGCTCCATGAAGCGCTCGCCTTTCGAGTTGGTGAGATAACCGCCTTCGCCGCGCGCGCCTTCGGTGATCAGGCAGCCCGAGCCATAGATTCCGGTCGGGTGGAACTGCACGAACTCCATGTCCTGCAGGGGCAAGCCAGCGCGCAGCGCCATGCCGCCGCCATCGCCGGTGCAGGTGTGGGCGGAGGTCGCCGAGAAGTAGGCGCGGCCATAGCCGCCGGTCGCGAGGATGACGCGTTGGGCGCGGAAGCGATGGAGGGTGCCGTCGTCAAGTTTGAGGGCTGTAACACCACGGCATGCGCCGTCTTCCATGATCAGATCGAGCGCGAAGTATTCGATGAAGAAGTCCACGGCGTTCTTGAGCGATTGGCCGTAGAGCGTGTGCAACATGGCGTGGCCGGTGCGGTCGGCGGCGGCGCAGGTGCGCTGGATCGAGGCTTCGCCATAATTCTTGGTCATGCCGCCGAAGGCGCGCTGGTAGATCTTGCCTTCTTCCGTGCGCGAGAAGGGCACGCCCCAGTGTTCGAGCTCGTAGACTGCGGCGGGTGCGGCGCGGACCATGTATTCGATCGCGTCCTGGTCGCCGAGCCAGTCAGCGCCCTTCACCGTGTCGTACATGTGCCAGCGCCAATCGTCCTGGCCCATGTTGCCGAGCGAGGCGGAGATGCCTCCCTGGGCGGCGACCGTGTGGCTACGTGTGGGGAACACTTTCGTGACGCAGGCGGTCTTCAGGCCGGCCTGGGCGCAACCGAGGGCGGCACGGAGTCCTGAGCCGCCGGCGCCCACCACCACCACGTCGTAGGTGTGATCGTTCCACGTGTAGGCAGCAGTCATGTGGCTAGTCCCTGGAGACGAAACAGTAGGATCAGGCGCTTCAGATCAGGCGATCGCGATCTTCAGCACCGCATAGGCAGCGGCGGCGAAGAGGGTGACGCAGATGAAGGTGTTGAGGATGAGCAGCACGACCTTGGTGCTGTTCTTCGCGATGTAGTCCTCGACCACCACCTGCATGCCAAGGCGCATGTGGTAGAGGGCGGCGCCGACTGCAAGGATGATCAGCACGGCGTTGACCGGATCAGCGATGTAGGCGAGCGCGCCATCATAGCCGCCGCGCACGGCGCCGATCAGCATGATCATGAACCACGGGACGAGGAAGAGGAGCGCGATGGCGGAGACGCGCTGGGTGATGAAATGGCCGGCGCCATGCTTGGCGGAGCCGAGACCGCGAACCTGGCCGAGCGGGGTGCGGATGGACTGCTTGGTCATTGGGCGGCTCCCGCGACTGTCGTCATGTTCAGCGGATCGACGCCGGGGACGAGACCGGCCAGCAGCCAGATCGCGACCGAGAGGGCCACGGCGAGGACAAGGACGAGGCCGGCGGTGAAGCTGGCGAATTTCGGATTGAAGCCCTTGCCCGCATCCATCGACAGGTGACGCACGCCATTGAGCAGGTGGTAGGTCATCGCCAGCGTGAAGCCGAAGAGAATGAGCTGGCCCCAGATCGAGCCGATCAGGCTGGCCATCGGCTCGTACAGATCAGGGCCGGACGCGGCGGCGAAGAGCCAGGCGACGATCAGGAAAGCGCCGACATAGATCGCGCAACCGGTGACCCTGTGCAGGATCGAACTGGCCATGGTCATGTGCCATTTCCAGATCGACACGTGCGGCGACATTGGCCGCTTATCGGTCCAGGATGACATGGCTGATCCCTCTCGCCCGCGCACTTACGCTGGCGACGGTATTAGGCCTCGTTTTAGCCCTGTCAACGCGACGATAAAGACCGCTTGGCCTTGGGCGCAAAGGGCTTATTCAGGGGTTCATGCTTGTCACCATCCTCGAAACCGGGCGGGCGCCGGGGCCGCTGAGCGAGCGCCACCCGCGCTATCCCGACATGTTCGCCGCACTGTTGTCGCAGGCCGATAAAAACCTGCGCTTCCGTACGGTCGCGCTGGTCGATGGCGAGGGGATGCCCGATCCGGCCAGTTGCGAAGCAGTCGTAATTACGGGGTCGCCGGCCGGCGTCTATGATGCGACGGCATGGATGGATCCGTTGCGGGCGTTCATACGCGGCGCGTTCGCTGTGAAGACGCCGATGGTGGGCGTCTGCTTCGGTCACCAGATCATCGCCGACGCCATGGGCGGGGATGTCCGCAAGTCGGAGAAGGGCTGGGGTGTGGGGCGGCATGTCTATGACGTGCTGGAAACGCCAGACTGGATGAGCAGCGCAGGCAGGACCGTGTCGCTGTCGGTCAGCCATCAAGACCAGGTGATCACGCCGCCTGCGGCCGCCATCACCCTGGCGCGGTCGGCGCACACCGATCATGCGATGCTGGCCTATCAGGACGCGCCGGTGATGAGCCTGCAGGGACATCCGGAGTTTTCCGATGACTTCGTGGCGGCGCTCTATTCTGCGCGGCGCGGCAAGTCGCTGACGGAGCGCCAGGTGGATGACGCGATTGCGTCGCTGGCGTCGCCAGTGGATCGCGAACGGGTTGGGCAGTGGATGGCGAACTTCCTGCGGTCGGCCCGCTGAGTCCAGGGCTCTAGCGCCTGCGCTGGAATTGCAGGGTCGCGACCCAGCCGGCGACCTGATAGCCGCTCGCGAACAACACCAGCGTGTCGAGCCAGATGCGCGTGCCCCAGATCGGCCAGATCGGCAGAAGCGTCACGATTGCGACGATCGCAGACCCGCCATCGAGCCAGCGGTCACCGAACAGGTAGCCGAGCGTTGTGCGCTCCTGCAGGATCTTGCGGCGCGTGACCGGGAAGACGCCATCGTCGAGACGCGGTGCGCCGAAGGCTTCCTGCAGCTTGTCGAATTCCAGAATGCCGGTGAGGTCGCGCAGGGTCTGCGCCGTCACACGGCCTTCGTCGACAGCGACCCAGGAGGAATCGTTGCGCAGGCTGCGGATGACAACCGACAGCAGGATCGCCAACGCGGCTGCGAATTGAGGAAAGTCGGCGATGGTCATTATCCCTATATAGGGAAGCCTATCCCCGGTTCGGAATAGCCGCCCAGTAGTCGAAATCGAGAATCACCTCGGTGAGGTATTTGCCCTCGGCGTCCTTGTACGGGAATTCCGCGCAGGGAAGGTTGCGGGTGGCGACGAGGCGCAGGCGAAGGGCGCCGAGACCGCCGCCGAGGTCGACCTTGTCCAGCACTTCCGACCACGCGAACACGGTGTCGCCTGCGGCGAGCGGGTTGACGTGGCTTCCGGCGTTGATGGCGATGATCTCGGCCGCGTTGGCGAGGCCGTTGAAGGCCATCGAGCGCGCCAGCGAGATCGCGACGCCGCCATAGATCAGTCGCTTGCCGCGCGGCGTCTGGCGCTGGGCGTACTGGTTGAAATGGACCTTCGCCGTGTTCTGGTAGAGGCGCGTGGCGATCTGGTGTTCGGCCTCTTCGACGGTGACGCCGTCGATATGGTCGATCTTCTCGCCGATCTCATAGTCCTCGAAACCGAAGGGCGAGCCCGCGAGGGTGAAGTTGTATTCGGCGACTTCATAGCCGCGCTGTGGCAGGTCGCGCGGATCCACCGCCTTGGGGAGGTCGGGAATGACTGCTTCGGGCGCAGGCGACGACTCATCTCTCTTGTTGACCATCACCCAGCGGACATAGCTCAGGACCTCGTCGTCTTCCTGATTGTAGCCGTGCGTGCGGATATAGACGACGCCGGTCTTGCCGTTGGAGTTTTCCTTGACGCCGATGACTTCGGAGACGGCGCGCAGCGTGTCGCCGGGAAAGACAGGCGCGAAGAAGCGGCCATCGGCATAGCCGAGATTGGCCACCGCGTTGAGCGAGATATCCGGCACGGTCTTGCCGAACACGACGTGGAAGACGAGCAGGGGGTCGATCGGCGAACTCGGCAGGCCGACATCCTGCGCAAACGTGTCGGCCGAATAGAGCGCAAACCGCGAGCCGGTGAGGCCGGTATAGAGCGCAACATCCGCCTCCGTGACTGTGCGCGGCGTCGCGTGGATCAGTTCGTCGCCGACGACGAAGTCCTCGAAGAAATTGCCGGGATCGGATTTCAGGGTCATTGCATCGTCTCGCGTTCGGCAATCGCTTCAGCCACGGCGACCATTCGCTTTGCCTGAGCCAGGTGGAGCAGTTCAGTCATCTTGCCGTTGACCTTGAGCACGCCTTTGCCCGCGTTGGCGGGATCAGCGAAGGCGGCGATCACGTCGCGCGATTGCTGCACGGCGTCGGCGGCCGGGGCGAAGATGGTGTTGCAGGGCTCGACCTGGCTCGGGTGGATCAGCGTCTTGCCGTCGAACCCGAAAGCGCGCGCCTGCTTCGCCTCGGCGGCAAAGCCCTCGGCGTTGGCAATGTCGTTGTAGACGCCGTCGAAGACGAGGAGGTCGTAGGCGCGGGCGGCGGCGATGGCGAGCGTGTAGCAGGCGGCGAGGTTCTCGCGGCCCGGCATCGGCTCGGCGCGGAAATCCTTGATCAGGTCGTTCGAGCCCATGACGAAGCCGGCGAGGCGCGTGGTCTTCGCGGCGGCCGCGATCTCCTTGATGTTGAGGATGGCGAGCGGCGTCTCGATCATCACCCAGAGCTGCAGGCTGCGCGGCGCGCCGGTCTCCGAGATGGCTTCATCGAGCCAGCGGATGTCGTCGCCGCTCGTGACCTTGGGGGCGAGGATGGCGTCGGGATTGGCGTGGGCGGCGGCCTTGATGTCGGCCTTGCCCCATTCCGTGTCCTGTCCGTTGACGCGGATCACGAGTTCGCGCGGACCATAGCCGCCGGCTTTCACCACATTGCAGACGCGGTCACGCGCTTCGACCTTGGCCTCGGGCGCGACGGCGTCCTCGAGGTCGAGGATCAGGGAATCGGCGGGCAGGGTCTTGGCCTTCTCCAGCGCGCGCTCATTGGCGCCGGGCATGTAGAGGACTGAGCGGCGCGGACGGATGGAGGACATGGAGCTTCCTGCTTGTTGCGTCGGGGTGGTCATGGCGGACGCGCTGCGCAAGATCAAGCTGGAGCATGGCTCAGGCTTGGATAATGTGGGCCAATCGCCTACGGCAAATCGAGATGGGCGATTGGCCTGCGGACAAACAATGCCTCTGGTGCTGGTGATTTCGTCCTACGTCGCCGCCTCCCGCGTGGGAGGAGGCATAGCGCCCTACGTGCTGGGCCCGATGAAGGTCGATCCTGTCCACGTGCCGACCTGTCTGTTCGGGCGCCATCCGGGATGGGGACCTCCGGGCGGGGGAGCGGTTGCGGCGGACATGATGGCGCAGATGCTCGAAGGGGTTCAGGCGAACAACCTGTTCGGGTTGATGGATGCTGTGGTGACGGGGCATTTTTCGACGCCGGATCAGGTGAGGGTGGCTTGCGAGGCGATCGATCGTATCCGCGACACATCGCGGCGGGAGTCGCACGCACATTTCCCCGCGAAGCCGCTGGTCGTCATCGACCCGGTGATGGGGGACGAAGCGCCGGGGCTCTACATCAAGCAGGACACCGCGGCGGCGCTTATGGCGGAACTGGTTCCGCGCGCGGATATTCTCGCGCCAAACCTGTGGGAGTTCGCGCGGCTGGTCGGCGTGGAGATCGCATCGCTTGCAACCGCTGAAAGCGTTGCAGCTGAAGCGCGGCGACGGGGCGGGCGCTGGCTGATCTCGTCCGTGCCATCGCCGCAGGGAATTGGCGTGCTCTATGTCGATCCGGACATGGCGTTGTTCGCGGAGACGACGCGCATTGCGGGCAGAATTCCGAACGGAACTGGCGACATGCTGACGCTGCGATTTACGGGCGGGCTGGTGTCGGGGATGGGCATTGAAGGCGCATTGGCGGACGCGGTGGGGGCAACGCATCTGGTGATCGAGAAGACAGCGCAGTGGAATGGGTCTGAACTCAGTCTGGCAGCGTGCAGTGACCTGCTTGCGAAGCCGCCGCTGGCGCGGGTTCGCAGGTTGACCTGACGCGCCGGTGGTAAGATGTCTCGGGCATGAGCATCACGGGATTTGTCGCTGCTGGTTTCGAGCCTGTACGCGAGGCTTTCGAGCAGAACTTCGCCGACGGGCTGGAGCATGGCGCCTGCTTCGCAGCCTATCTCGGTGACGAGCTGGTGGTGGATCTGCGCGGTGGATTTGCGGATCGCGCGGGAACCGTGGCTTGGGACGATCGGACGCTGTGCCCGGTCTATTCGGCGACGAAGCCGATTGGCGCGCTGGTGATTGCGATGCTGGTCGAGCGCGGCTCGCTCGACTACGACGCGCCGGTTGCGGATTACTGGCCCGAGTTCGCGGCGAACGGCAAAGGCGCCTACACGGTAGCCGAGGCGCTGTCGCATCAGGCCGGCGTGCCGGGGTTTCCCGACGCCATCGATCCCGTGCTGTGGCTTGATCCGCCTGCGCTCTCGGCAGAGCTCGCGAAGCTGGCCCCGATGTGGCCGCGTGGCGAAGGCTCAGGCTATCACCCGCTGACCT
>CALRWU020000099.1:0-8863 GCA_943371945.1 Azorhizobium sp. AG788 | reverse complement strand
GACACGGTCCGCGAAGTTACCGACAGCCTGAAGAATGGCGTCTCCGGCATCACCTTCAGCCAGGACTATGCCGACCGGGGCTTCAAGTCCCAGGTCTATGGCCGCCCGAAAGCCCAGCCCGCCGATCACGTCGACAAGCGCGCGATGCGCTTCATGGGCGATGGCGCCGGCTGGTGCCACATGGCCATGACGCAGGCGATCGCGGACGCCGGCCTCGAGCAGGCGCACATCACCAATCCCCGCACCGGCCTCATCGTCGGCACCGGCGGCCCGTCCACACGCGCCATCGTCGAAGCGGCCGATTCCATGCGCGAGAAGGGCTCCCCCCGCCGCGTCGGTCCGTTTGCGGTTCCCAAGGCGATGTCGTCGACCGCGTCGGCAACGCTCTCCACCCTCTTCCGGATTCTCGGCGTCAACTATTCGATCTCGTCGGCCTGCACGACCTCGCTGCACTGCGTGGGCGCGGCGACCGAACAGATCCAGTGGGGCAAGCAGGACGTGATGTTCGCCGGTGGCGGCGAAGAACTCGACTGGACGCTGTCGGGCCTGTTCGACGGTCTCGGCGCCATGTCGTCCAAATACAATGCCGAACCGCACCGTGCCTCGCGCGCGTTCGATGCTGACCGCGATGGCTTCGTCATCGCCGGCGGCGCGGGCATGCTGGTGCTGGAAGAATACGAACACGCCAAGCGCCGTGGCGCGACCATCTATGGCGAAGTTGTCGGCTATGGCGCGACCTCAGACGGCCACGACATGGTCGCTCCGTCCGGCGAAGGCGCCGCGCGCGCCATGAAGCTCGCGCTGGAGCAGGCTGGCGCCATGCCGGACTATCTGAACCCGCACGCGACCTCGACGCTCGTCGGCGACGTGAAGGAGCTGGAGGCCGTCCGCGAAGTCTTCGGCCAGCAGGCCGCCGACCAGCCGATGATCTCCGCCACCAAGTCGATGACCGGGCATTCTCTCGGAGGAGCAGGTGTCCAGGAGCTTATCTATTCGCTGATCATGATGAAGGAGCGTTTCGTCGCCCCCTCGATCAACATCGACCGGCTCGACCCCCTCGCCTACGGCGTCAACATCATCCGTGAAGCACGGGAAGCCGTGATCAAGATGGTGATGTCGAACTCCTTCGGCTTCGGCGGCACCAACGGCTCGATCGCGGTGGCGAAGGTCTAGGCGCGGGGCGCCCAGTCCAGTTCGGCGTCAGGGGCGGAAAGCGACGTTCGCTCCGAACAATCGGACCCGGTTCAAAGCGGGCCAAGACACCGTAGCTGCGGCTGCGGCAAGGCAGACTTCCGCGGTGACTCCGCCAGGAGCCGCGACGTCAGTCCAAAAGCCTCATCCCCATGATGGACATGTCCCCGAGAGGGAGGGGCCAACATCATCCGGTGGCCTCGGAGCTCGAATTGCGGGCGACACCCAAAATGGGCGGCGCGAAATCAGAAACCCCTAAGGAACCGAAAGCGATTGTTAAGCACCCACGCCTAGCCTGTGCTGATAGCAGATATTTGGGACGGGATCGGCATGTTCAACCTTCGCATTCGCTCGATGCTGGTCGCTTTGGCTGGCACTGTTTGTGTCGCCTTTGTCGGAGCAGTCGAGGTACAGCAGTACGCGGCCTCAACGATGTCGATTAACAGCCCACACTACAACCAGATCCTCAGGGCGAAGGATCTGGTTGCCGACGTGCTGCCACCCCCTGCGTACCTGATCGAATCCTATCTGGAGGCAAATCTTGCCATCCGGGAGCCCGCCAAACTGCAACAGCATCTGGATGCTCTGACGAAGCTGAAAAAGGACTACGAAGACCGTCACGCCTTCTGGAGCGATCGCGCCAATTGGGAGAGCGACGACGGTGTCAACGAAAAGGCCTACAGTCTGATTTCGAAAGACTCGGACGTTGAAGCGCAGACCTTCTGGAGTGCGGTCGAAGACCAGTTGATCCCGGCCATTAAGAGTGGCGATGCAGTTGCGATCGACACCGCGATGACGCAGGTCGCCGCCGCCTACGCAAAGCATCGTGCGATCATCGATGAACTCGTGAAGACCGCAACAGCCGACCAGGCAATGCTGGAGAACATCGCCCGCGACGAAATCGGCTTCTTTGCGATTCTCGTCTACGGCGTGATCGGCGCGGCCCTGCTGCTGACGGCAGCCGGCTTCTTCATTCTGTTTCGCAGGGTCATTCGCCCAGTCGCTGGCGTGACGGGTGTCATGACCCGACTTGCCTCGGGAGACCTTCACGCAAAAGCCGAAGGCGTCGAGCGCAAGGACGAAATCGGGGATATGGTTCGTGCGCTCGAAGTGTTTCGCGGCAATCTGGTCGCCACGGAAAGGATGCGGACACAGCAAGCCGAAGACGCTGCCAAAGCTGAAGAGCACCGCCGCGCGTCTCTGCGCGAGATGGCCCAGGGCGTCGAGGCTGAAGCCAGTTCCGCAGTAACGCGGGTCAGCCATCAGGCGACGGAAATGTCGCGACTCGCCGTCGCGATGACCGGTTCTGTTTCAAATGTGACGGACCAGTGCCATGGCGTCGCCGCTGCGGCCCAGCAGGCTCTGACCAGTGCGACCAGCGTAACGGCCGCCACGCAGCAGTTTTCGGCTTCGATCCAGGAAGTCTCGCAGCAACTGACCAACGCCAGAAAGGTCACCGCCGCAACTGTTGAAACAAGTGAGCGCACGCGAACCGCGGTCAACAATCTCGCCGAAGCCGTCGAGAAGATCGGCAGCGTCGCCAACATCATCTCGGAGATTGCCGATCAGACAAATCTGCTCGCACTCAATGCAACGATTGAAGCCGCCCGCGCTGGCGATGCCGGGCGCGGCTTCGCAGTCGTGGCAAGCGAGGTAAAATCGCTCTCCAGTCAGACCGCAAAGTCCACCGAAGAAATCCGCCGCCATGTAGCGGACATTCAGGTTGTGATGCGCGAGACGACGGAGGTTGTCTCAGAAATTGCTCACCAGATTTCAAGTGTCGATGAAGGGTCAACGGTCATCGCTGCTGCGATGGAACAACAGACCGCAGCGATAAACGAGATCGCTCGCCATGTTGAGGAAACAGCCAGAGCAGCATCCTTTGTCTCCGATTCTGTTGCAGTCGTGCTTAGCGAGGCAGCAAAGACCGGCGACGGCGCTCGATCCCTGAGTGGTTCTGTCAGCGACGTCGATGACTCGATTGCGCGCCTGCGCGAAAGCATTGTGCGGGTTATCCGTACCTCATCGCCTGATGTCGAACGACGTACGGACCCACGCTACGAGATCCATGCGCAAGGCACGCTGGTGGAAAAGCAGCAGAACGTGACGGTCGAAAACCTTTCGAAAGGCGGCGCGCTGTTGGGAGGCGATGCAAACCTGCATAGTGGCGAGACCGGTCGCCTGAGGGTTGCGGAAGCGCAACTCTCGTACAAGGTCCTCGGCATGGATAAGTCGGGGACACACCTGCAGTTTGCGGATCCCAAACCAGCAGAGTTCGACCAGACCCTGGCGCGACTGAGCATGGGGGCTCCTGTTCGCAAGACAGGCTAATGCGGCTCGGGAACTATCTGGTTCCCAACAGTCAAACTCCTGAGCTGACGGCCTGACGTATAGCATACGGACGCTCATGAAGCCTGCATGAAGAAGCTGATGGCAGCGAACTGCTTGTCCAGACCCACCGCGACTGGAAACGCCTAACCAAAGAAGCGGGCGCCGACCGCTAACTATCGCCCGTTCGGCGGCATCACCTGGATGTTGGAATGGACGGCGGCTTTGCCATCGGCCGTCACGTTGAGGTCAGTCGTGTTGATGAAGAGGCCCATCGGCGACAGGGCCTGCGTGCCGTTGCTGTCGGGGCCATAGGCGTAGCACATCGCGACCACGCTGATCCGGCCGGCCTTGGCGCCGCCGGCGAGCGCCTGGTTGACGCCTTCGAGGGCGGCATCGTTCAGGACATCGAAGACGAACTGGCTCGACTGGTTGGTGGCGGCGCTGGTGGTGAAGGCGCGCTGGACGAGGATGGGCTCAGTGCCGCCGGGCGGGAAAAAGAGAACATCGATGCGGGCGCGCACGGCGATGCCCTGCCCGGTCTGTGGCATGGCGCCCTGTGGCAAACCTTGCGGAGGCGGACTCTCGCTTTCGTTCGGCGGAACAAGTTCGTACTCCTGTGCCTCGACCATCGGCAGGGCGTATTGCAGCGCCACGCCCGTCGCGATGCCGGTGAGCATACGGCGCATCCTGATTGTTGCAGGCAGGGGGGTGGCGCGGCGATAGCGCCCGGCGCTTCTGGCATCCGGCATCACGTCCTCCTCAACGTCTCCCCAGTGTCTGTGTGGCCGGTCAATGTCGCGGACTGATGCCAACGCTTCGCAATTCGGTCGCAGTTTGTCGCTGTGGGTTCGGGGTTACGGACACACACGTCCAAGGCAGTCACGGCGGGGGCTGCCCCCGCCTTCGGCGAGGGAGGAAAACAGGTTCAGAACTTTGGGAGGGCGATGCGACGGAGGTCGCGCCGGATCTGGAGGCGCGCGAGGACGGCGGTGAAATAGCTGACCAGCGCGTAGATCAATGCGCCCCCGGATGCAGCCGACAGTACGATCGCGGGAGCGACGCCCGCCTCGATGCGCTGGAGGTCGAAAGCCAGCGAGACGGCGAAGACGAAACCGATCACGCACAACAGCACCGGCACAACAAAGAGCCCGCGCCTGTCCATCTCCACGATCCAGTCGACCAGCGGCAGGAAGGGTCTCAGCCAGGGCCGCGCGCGAGACCTTGCACGCGTGAGGAGGCGCATGATCTTACGATCGCCGGGCGAGAGGCGCAGCGCCTCGAGCGCCAGTTCGTAGGCGTCGACCGGGCGCTTCTGGGCGATGGCGCATTCGGCGAGCACGGTGAAGATTTCCGGTCGCGTCGGGTCGAGCTGCATGGCGCGCTGGGCGAGGGATTCAGCTGCGGCGTAGTCCCATTGCTGCAGGCGGAGATGCGCCACGTTGATCAAGTCGTACGCGTCACTCGCAAAGCGCTCGGCATCATCGAACAGATCGCGGGCGGCGGCGTACTGGTGCAGCTGCTTCAGGCCCTTGGCCTTGCGATAGGCGTTGGAGTTGAAACGGGCGATGGCGAGGTTGAACAGCGCATCGGAATCGTCCGGGCTATCGGCGGCCGCCTCCTCGGCGAGCTGGAGCTGTTCGTCGCGCGCCTGTTTGCCCTTGCCGGCGCGCTGCAGGGCTAGTGTGAGGATCGACTTCACCAGCGGATCGTCCGGGCTGATGCCCGCGGCGGCGCGCGCCATTTCAAGTCCGGTCTTCTTGTCTCCGTCTTCGAAGCGGCAACGCGCCATCAGCGCCAGCGCTCGCGCGTTGTTGGGATCCTGCGCCAGCATTGTCCGCAAACGGGCCTCCGCGCCTCGATAGTTTCCCGCGCGCATGAGGGCGATCACCGCGCTTTCACTCGCGACGCGGTCGAACCCGTCCATGGCGCGGCCTATTTCGCGTGCTTGTCGAGGAAGGCGGTCACGTCGTCATAAAGGCCGCCCTCATTGGAGTATTTCGCGTAGTTGCGGGCCTGGCTGAGCCATTCCAGCGTCGTCGGCTTGCGCGATTTCGTCGCCTCGCTGAGGTGCTTCTGGCGGATCGGCGCAACCTCTCCGGAATCGAGGCTTTCTTCGATGGCGAAGTCGCAGGCCTCATCAACAAGGCCAACCAGGTCCGCGCCGGAAAAGCCCGATGTCGCCTGCGCGATGGGATCGAGATTCACGGCGTCCTGCGGCCGGTCCTTCATCGCCATGCCGAGGATGGCGAGGCGCGCCTCGCCATCCGGCGGCGGGACGAAGATGACGCGGTCGAAGCGGCCAGGGCGGCGGAACGCCGTATCGATCGCCCATGGCGTGTTGGTGGCGGCGAGCACGAGCACGCCTTCATTGCTGGCGTTCACCCCATCCATCTCGTTCAGGAAGGTCGAGACCAGGCTGGCGCCATGGTCGGCATGACCAAAGCGCCGGCGGGCGGCCAGCGCCTCGATCTCGTCGAAGAACAGCACGGCGGGCTTGGCCGCGCGCGCATTCTCGAACGCCGCCGCAAGGCGCTTTTCCGACTGGCCGATATACATATCGAGCACTTCGGCGATCTCGATTGAGATGAACTCCGCGCCGACCTCCCCCGCCGTGGCGCGGGCGATCATCGTCTTACCGCAACCGGGAGGGCCATAGAGCAGCACGCCGCCGCCGGCCTTGCGCTTGAACTTCGAGAACAGCGACGGGTTACGGAAGGGCTGGATGATCTTGCGCGAGATATCCTTCTTCACGTCCTCGAGGCCGCCGACATCCGCGAACGTCTTGGGATCGCGGCCGAGCCGGTTGAGCGGTGCGCCTTCATCAGCGACAGCCACGGGACGCGGGCCGCGGAGGTTGACGACATTGCTGCCGGCGGTGGCCAGCTTTGGGGTCAGCGCGGCTTCGAGTGTTTCCTCTTTGAGGGACGGGTCGGTTGCGATCGCTGCGCTGTAGGCTTCAGCGGCCTCGCCGATCCGACCGCTTTCCAGCAGAAGGCTGGCGCGCGCGATGCCAAGCTTCGGCTCTGGCCCCTCAAGCCAGCGCAGGGCGGCAGGCGTCTCGCCCATTTCAGTGAGAAAGTCAGACGCTGCGATCCGGGCGTCGATCTCGTAGGTCGCGGGTTGCACGCCCAAGAGCCAGCGCACGGCTTCCCCGGGCTCCACCGCCTCTTCGGCGGCGCGGATCACCGCCTTTAGAAGTCCGCTTTTTCCAGGGGCAAGGCTCGCCGCCTCGATCAGATCGCCAAGTTCGCTCAATTCCCATCCCTTTGTCTGTGCGAGCCGATCCTAAACGACGCCACGCAAGCGGCAATGCCAGACTACCGTAGACCGGCAGCGGTGCTTGACTGCCCCGCCATCCCCCCCTACCCCGCGAAACGCAACATAGGAGCGCCCCCATGTCCAAATGGTCCTTCCCGACAGGCGACCTGATGAAGGGCAAGCGCGGCCTGGTGATGGGCGTCGCGAACGACAGCTCCATCGCGTGGGGCATCGCCCAGCAACTGGCGGCGCAGGGCGCGGAAATCGCGTTCACCTATCAGGGCGAGAATCTCGAGCGCCGCGTGCGCCCATTGGTCGAGTCCATCGGGATGAACACGATGATCCCGGCTGACGTGACCGACGACGCCAGCATGGACGCAGCCTTCGCGCAGGTGAAGGAGAAGTGGGGCAAGATCGACTTCCTCGTCCACTCCATCGCCTTTGCCGGCAAAGAAGAGCTGATGGGATCAATGGTGGCGAATACCTCACGTGAGGGCTTCCGCCGCGCGATGGACATCTCGGTCTACTCGTTCATCGACTGCGCGCGGCGCGCGTCGGAGATCATGCCGGATGGCGGGTCGATCGTGTGCATGACCTATCTGGGCGCCGAGCGGACCGTGCCATCCTACAACGTGATGGGTGTCGCCAAGGCCGCGCTGGAGGCTTCCACCCGCTATGCTGCGCGCGATCTTGGCGCGAAGGGCATCCGCGTGAATGCGATTTCGGCGGGCGCGATGCGGACGTTGTCGCTAGCGGGAATTCGCGGCGGCAAAGGCCTGATGAGCACAGGCCGCGACTGGTCGCTGTTGAAGGAAGATACATCGATGGAAGGCGTCGCCGGTTGTGCGCTGTACCTGCTGTCGCCGATCGGCCGTTCGATCACCGGTGAAGTCGTGCACGTGGACGCGGGATTCCACGTCGTGGGCGTTCCGGACATTTCGGAAGGCCCCGCGTAAGCCGGTCGCCCGCTTTTCTGATTAGTCGCCGAGATTCATCGCGAAGCTGGTCAGGACAGCTTGCTGGTGATCGGTCATCGCATCGTTTGCGGCCTTCATCATCCATCCGGCGGGCGAGCTCAGCAGCGCCATGGCGCCGAAGGCCAGGCCGATCATCACGATCGCGGACGCTGCTACAACAAGCACACTCTGCAACTGGCCGCCCACGTGCGAGTCGGCGTCCTGCGGCGGGCGCGCGAGTTCTTGCTGGGGCTGGCGAGCGGCTTTGGTTTGCATGTCTCACTCCTCGAACGCACAGGCCGGCGAAATCGCACCTGCCAAAGTCTGTCTGCGGGCTGATGCCCGCTGCGTCTTGGGGGAGAATGCTCGTGGTCGGAGCGGCCATTTGGCGTCTTCGCCTTCAGGCTCTTTGTAGGATCAAACTAACTCACGAAGTCGCGAGCGACAACTGAGAGTCCGCGCTCCACTGCGGAGACTTTGCAGTTTCCCGACAGTTTTTCATTGTGCAAGTGCGTACGCGTTCGCAGGCGCGAACATACGCCGACGCTAGGTGACGACGCCCAGCTTTTGCAGTTGCACCCACACCGGCGCGACGAGGCGGTCGATGGAATCTGCATCAGACGGCCCATCGCGATTGGGTGGCGCGGCTTCGCACGCGACCACGATATCGCACAGGTGACGCGCGGGATCCGTGAAGCGCGCCTGGGCTGCGCGGACGAAGCGGAGATATTGCTGGATCACGCTCTCGGCGCTGCGTCCGCGTTCGGTCTCATCACGACGGATACGACGGATCAGGCGCAGGTCGGCCGGGGCGTCGACAAAAACGGAGAGATCGAAGAGATCGACAAAGGACGGATCGGACAACACGTGGATGCCTTCCACGATCACCACAGGGCGCGACTCGATGCGCTTAACCTCCCCCGCCTTCCGATCGTGGTTGGGAAAGTCGTAGACCGGCTGTTCGATCGTCTCGCCGCGCTTCAGGGCTTCGATGTCGCTGCGCAGGTGCGCCATGTCCTTGTTGGCCGGATCATCGAAGTTGAACGTGCTCTCCAGCTCGGCATGGCTCATCGCGCGCGCTGTGGGGCCGTAATGGTCGCGCCCGAAATAGTAATTGTCCTCGGTGA
>CALRWU020000098.1:0-9026 GCA_943371945.1 Azorhizobium sp. AG788 | reverse complement strand
AGGTTGGGCGTGTCGGCCGTGACCACCTTGCACTCGCCGCCGAAGTTGGCCGCCGAGCACATCTCCCAGCGGCCGGAGACGACGCGGACCGAGGTGATCATGTCGTCGAGACCCGAGCCGTACATGTCCGGCACGCTGCCCCGGATCTGGAGGCTGGACCCGCGATAGTCGGGATTTTCGAAGACGATCAGCCCGACCGGGCCATTGCCGCCGCCGTTCCAGCCGCCACCGCCGCCGTTCCAGCCACCGCCACCGCCACCGCCGCCGCCACCGCCGCCGGGACCTCCCGGGCCGCCGCCGCCGTTCCAGCCACCGCCGCCGCCGCTCCAGCCCTCGCAACGCAGGTAGCCATTGTAGTTGGCGATGCGCCCGTTGCAGCTGCGCACCGAGATGGAGCTGTTCTGCAGGTTCTGGCGGTTATCCAGGCAGCGGGCGGTGAGGGTGCCGTACTGGACGGTGATGTCACGGCAGCTACGCTGGTAGCTGCCGTCCGGCACCGGGTCGTAGGATCCGCCTGTGTTCCAGCCGCCGCCGGACTGGGCGAAAGCGGCAGCCCCGCCGAGGCCGACAATCAGGGCGGCTGCGGCCGCGATGTGCGAGGTCTTCATTGGATTGTTCCCCTGTTGAATTCATTCGCCGGCGAAGAAGGTGAAACGGGTGTTCTCGATACGGGTGTCGCCGACCTGCAGCGTACCGGTCAACACCGTCGCCTCGCTGGCTCCCTGCGCCTTGGCCTCCGCCATGGCGGCCGGGTCGAAGGCGCCTTCGAAGGTAATGGCGCCAAGCTTGGGGTCGGCGCCGGCGAAGCGAAGGGTCCTGCCGTCCGTGGCATAGCCGGTGGGCAGCACCCGGACGCTGACCTCATGGGCCTCGCCGCCCATCTCGTTGGTTTTCAGCGGGCTGGCGGTATCGTCGAACTCCAGCAGGATAGGGCCGAAGGTCGAGGTGCGGTCGCCCTGTTCCCAGGCCGCGAAATCGCTGATCGCCCCGACGCCGATGGTCTTGAGCTGCCAGCTGCCGACGCGAATGTCCCTGGTCGGCATGTAGTAGCCGGCGTTGTCGAAATTGCCTGTGTGGGCAAAGCCGCTGACCTTCGGCCGGGCCGCGTCCGGCGCATGGACCTGGGCCGGCGCCGGCGCCGGCGCGACAACCGGGGCGGGGTTCGGCTTGCTATCCTGGCGGTTGCAGGCGCTCAGGCTCAGGGCCGCCGCCGCGGCGCACAGCGCAAAGGTGATGATCCGCATCATTCTCTCGCAAACCCCGGTCCCATTATAGGATCATGCGCTCTGGGGCTGCTTTGTGTCCACCGCCAACCCTTGACGCGGGAGCCCTTAGGCCGCATCCGCCGCGCCATGCTCGTCAGTGACTTCGACTTCGATCTGCCGGAAGCGCTCATCGCCCTTCGCCCCGCCAGCCCGCGTGAATCGGCGAAGCTGCTGGTCGTGCGACCGCAGCCCGAGGGCGAGGAGGGGGTGCTCGCGGATTTCACGGTCGGCGACCTGCCCTCGCTGCTGCAGCCGGGTGACGCCCTGGTCTTCAACGACACCCGGGTCATCCCGGCCCGGCTGTTCGGGGTGCGTCGCCGCGACGAGAGCGAGGTCCGCGTCGAGGCCATCCTGCACCGCCGCCTTGCGCCCGACCGATGGACCGCTTTCGCCCGCCCCGGCAAGCGGCTCAAGGTCGGCGACCGTATCCTGTTCGGCGACAGGCAAGCCACGTCTACCGGGGATAACGGCTGCGCCCTGACGACCCTGGTCGCCGATGTCGTGGAGAAGGGCGAGGGGGGCGAACTGACCCTGGCCTTCGAACTCAGCGGCGTCGATCTGGACCTTGCCGTGGCCGGGGTCGGCGAAATGCCCCTGCCGCCCTACATCGCCGCCAAGCGCGCGGAAGACGAACAGGACCGCACCGACTACCAGACCGTCTACGCCCGCGAGGACGGCTCGGTCGCCGCCCCGACTGCCGGCCTGCACTTCACGCCCGGGCTGCTGGCCGCCATCGCCGAACGCGGCGTCTCAAGCCACTTCGTGACCCTGCACGTCGGGGCCGGCACCTTCCTGCCGGTGAAGACCGACGTCGTCGCCGAGCACAGGATGCACCCGGAGTTCGGTGTGGTGAGTCCCGAAACCGCCGCCGCTCTCAACGCCGTCCGCTCCGCCGGCGGGCGCATCGTCTGCGTCGGCACCACCTCCCTGCGTCTGCTGGAGAGCGCCGCCACCGAAGACGGTGTCATTCATCCCTTCGCCGATGAGACGGCCATCTTCATCACCCCCGGCTACCGCTTCCGCGCCGCCGACGTTCTGATGACCAACTTCCACCTGCCCAAATCGACCCTGTTCATGCTGGTCAGCGCCTTCGCCGGCCAGGCGACGATGAAGGCCGCCTACGCCCATGCCATCGAAACGGGCTACCGCTTCTATTCCTACGGCGACTCATCCCTGCTATTTCGCGCCGCCTGATGACCTTCCCCTTCGAGATCAGCGCCACGGACGGCGCGGCCCGCACCGGGACCCTGAAGACCCCGCGGGGCGATATCCGCACCCCTGCCTTCATGCCGGTCGGCACGGCGGCCACAGTGAAGGCCCTGACCGTTGACCAGGTCAGGGAAAGCGGCGCCGACATCCTGCTTGGCAACACCTACCACCTGATGCTGCGACCCACGGCCGAGCGGGTGCAGCGGCTGGGCGGCCTGCACAGGTTCATGCGCTGGGACAAACCCATCCTCACCGACAGCGGCGGTTTCCAGGTGATGAGCCTGTCGAACATAGCCAAGGTGAAGGAGGATGCGGTCACCTTCGCCAGCCACATCGACGGCTCCAAGCACGTGCTGTCGCCGGAACGCTCCATCGAGATCCAGGCCGACCTGCTTGGCTCCGACATCGTCATGCAGCTGGACGAATGCGTCAGCTGGCCCGCCGAGGAAGGCCGCGCGCGCGAGGCCATGCAGCTGTCGGCCCGCTGGGGCCAGCGCAGCAAGACCGCCTTCGGGACCCGCGATAGCCAGGCTCTGTTCGGCATCCAGCAGGGCTCGACGTTCGAGGCCCTGCGTCGCGAATCCTCCGAACGCCTCATCGAAACCGGCTTCGACGGCTACGCCATCGGCGGCCTGGCGGTCGGCGAGGGCCATGCCGCCATGTGCGAGGTCCTCGACTACGCCCCCGGCCTGCTGCCCGCCGACCGGCCGCGCTACCTGATGGGCGTCGGCAAGCCCATCGATATCGTTGAGGCGGTGGCGCGCGGGGTCGACATGTTCGACTGCGTCCTGCCGACCCGCTCGGGCCGCCACGGCCAGGCCTGGACCTGGGACGGACCCATCAACCTGAAGAACGCCCGCTTCGCCGAGGACGACAACCCGATCGATCCGGATATCGCCGGACCGGCGGGAACATCCTATTCACGGGCCTATCTGCACCACCTTGTGAAGGCTGACGAGATCCTCGGCCAGGTCCTGTTGAGCTGGCACAACATCGCCTTCTTCCAGATGCTGACCGCGACGCTTCGCACCGTCATAGCCGAGGGGCGGCTGGACGCTTTCCGCCGCGAGTTCGCGGCGCGGCAGACCAGGCCTACGTCCTAGGGGACTGGATCGCCGCGCAACGGCGGTCGATCCAGTCAGAACAGTCGTCCGGGCCGGCGTTCCGGTCCCCGATCAGCGCCCACTATTTCTTGACCGGATACTGCGGGGTCGATGGATCACGTAGTTTGATCGGCGGGCCGGTGTACGGCGTCGGCGCCGCCGGTGGCTTGCAGCCCTTGGCCAGACCGATGCCCTTCAGATAGCCCCGCCGGATGCCGCCGGCCGTGATCGCGGAGCGCACCAGCTTGTCGTGACGTTCGGCCCCGGTCAGCTTCCGCACCCAGCCGCGGTAGGGGATGATGTCCTGCGCCATCCCGACCATCTCGCGCATGGCCTCGTCGGTGACGAACTCGCGGCTGTCGGCGATCAGGCCTCGGTCTGCCTTGGTCGGCTTGGGCTGGTCCATGTCGGGGCCCAGGGCCTCGTCGAGGGGGATCAGGACGGCCTCGATCTCCTTGCAGCTCATCGGATAGGGCTTGGCATAGGGATCGGCCAGGGAATCGAGCAGGACCTGCGGGATCTTGGTCCTCATGAGATTGATGTCGCGCAGCGGCGAAGACGCCGCCCCGGCCAGGCTGCCCTTGTTGACCTGATCGGTGGTCCGCACCCGTCCCGGTGCGGATGGCGAGGTGGTGGCGCAGGCGGCCAGGATGATCAGCAGGGGGGCGATCAGGGGCAGGGCGATTAGGGTGCGCATGGCGGCAATTCATATCCTTCAGAAACCGTCCCGCAAGCGCTTGCTCCCTCGGACGGGCGCCACTATGGTCCGCGCCGCTTCGGATCCCCTAATTCGGTGTCTTCAAGCGGGCCGGTAGCTCAGTGGTAGAGCATTCGACTTTTAATCGAATGGTCGTGGGTTCGACCCCCACCCGGCCTACCAATTTTTTTCTCTTATGAATCAACGCACGAGGTGCGTCGTGGGGTTAGAACAAAGCCGGCCCGTTAGACTGCTGTTAGACCGAGCCGTTAGACCTCCGTACCTGTGGCGTTCACCAGCAGGCCGCGTTTGACTTGCGCGTTCCACGCCACCTCGTTGTCGCGTGGCAGATAGATTGCCAGGATTTGAGCAACCGAGGCGGGCGAGTGCCCAGTGATGGCGGCGACTTCCAGCGTCGTGCAGCCAGATCGGGCGAGTTGGACGACGCAGCTATGGCGAAGGGCCCGCAGCACAAGGTGGCGCCCGGCGTACTTCTTTCGGATGCGTCTGAACTCGCAGGATAGCTCGTTCTCTTTGAAGGGGGCGCCGCTGTCCTTGTCCCTCAACAGATAGGGACTACCCGGGTCGCGCAGATCGTCCAGCAGGCGGGCGAGGGCCTTGGACACCGGCACCGTCACCCAAGTCTCGGTCTTCGATGACCAGAAGCGAAACACCCCGGCCTCGTAGTCCTTGCCGTACATGAACAGGCGCAGGTCGGTCAGGCGTTGGCCGGTCTCCCATTCGGTGCGGATCGCGGCGGCAAGGGTCACCTGGCCCTCGCGCTCGGCGGCGTCGGCATAGAAGTCCACGTCGGCCTGCTCCCAGATCGACACGCGGGACTTGGGGGCTTTCACCTTGAACTTCGTCGCCGGGTTGCCCTCGATCCAGCCAAGGGCCTCCGCGTGGTCGAGGAGCATCTTGAGGACGATCTTGACGTGCCGCTTCGTGGTGGGCCGGTCGTCGTAGGCGGTCAGTAGCTTCTCGATGCGGTCATGCCCGATGCTTGCGACCAGCGGGTTCTTGAGCAGATCGGACCAGTCCAGCAGCAGGCCCGCGTGATAGGCGTATCCCTTCTGGGTCGCCGACCGCTTGCTCTTGAAGTGCTGTGAGGCCTGCCAGAGGCGGTTGAGAGTCTTGAGGTCCCGACGCTCGCTAACGACCTCCCGGCCCATCCTGGCGGCCTGTAGGCCAGCGTAGAGGCCCTTGGCGTCGCTTAGGACGCGGCTGACCTCCTCTGCGTTTGACAGGTCCCCTGTGCGGCCTCCGGCTACGGGAAGTGGGATGAGGGCAGGCCAATGGGAAGGACGCAGCCTTTCAGGTACCTGAAAGAATACCCTAGCTGTTCCGTCTTTTCGCCACCGGAGCGTTACGTATCTGCCGAGATCGAATTTCACGGAGGGCATCGGCGGTGACGGGGGGGTCTTCCTCGGCTTGATTGGCATGGTGGTCTAACCCGAGTGCTCTAAGCACATCTTCACAGTTGAAAACAGACTCTCGGCTCCCTTGGACAGGTGCTGACGGGAGCCAGTTCGCATCGGCCTGGCGCTTTCGCCGCAAGGTAGACTTGCTAAAGCGCGCCAGGCCGCAAACCTCCGAGGTAGTCATGCGAGCTGGGAGCCGACCTCCAATGGTAACCGGTGGATGATCTCCAAAAGCGAGGTCTTTACACATCCGCGGTTAGTGACCAGTGGGCGTCAGCCGGATGTGGCATGTCTCAGGAAAAACATTTGAATTGGCCAAAGTGAGCTTTTCAGAGCGCGGGCCCAGCCGCTTGCTGCAAGTATGGACGACGTCCTGAAGCAACAAATCAAGAAGAATTCCATGCTTAGCATTGAAATTCCTAATAATTTTCCATCTTGCCGACCAATTTGAGATTGGCTCATTCACCTCAAACATCACAGTTAAAATGTATCTTTTTCTCTGCTTGCACCAATGTACGACGATTGTACTTGATTTAGAAATGCCATTGCGAATTCCTTCAAGCTGATCAATGTTTTTCAATGTATTAATCGGATGACGCCATGGCGAAGGGGCCGCTTTTAGCAAATATGTGAAGGTTACGCATTTAAGGCGGTACCTGTTTGCGTACTTTGAGTAGTTCCGTTTGACCAGCATTGCGCTCTCCTTGAGATAGCTGAGAGCACAGTGTCTGGGCATGTCTGCTGGTAATGTCAAATTGACGATTAGATTCAAGTATTAACCAATCAACGTGGTCGCCAGTAAGCAAAAAATTGGATTAGTGATCCGTATAAGCCATGAATACATGAGAGCATGCGGGCTAGAATTCCCGAAAAAGGTACAAATGTAGCTGTTTCGATTCGCATGCGTGTAAACTCGACAGTCGAGCAATATAGAAACATTTTATAAGGAGTAAAGTTTGGCACCGACGTGTTCCTATGTTCGTTCCGAAATGAATGTCGGCGCCAATGTGGGGCTGGGAAAGTAGGGTATTAAGTGGCCGCGAGCATAATCACCCGTACTGTGCCGATATACTGTTTCTATTGCTTTTGTTGTCATCTCGGCGGCTGTTACGACAAGACGTCAGTTTGCGCAGGCCATCGATAAGGGTGGGTCATCTCTGGTGACCGACCACCTTCTCGGATTAGAAGTGGTCCGGTCCGCACGGCACCGGCCCGGCCTGCGAAATGGTTCGGCCTAGCAGATCGCTCCTGCCAACCCTTCCCTAGTGCGGCGGAAGTTCGTCAGGTGGAACGCGCAATTGACGTTACGGTCGTGGCAACCCCGAACCTGTGGCCTTGGAACACCACGCACGACTGCGGTTCCAGGAGCTGCTTCAGGACTTCCGAGGCCGTCCAGGGCCACGCTTGGCCGGTGCGTCCGTTTTGCCCCCTGCTGGCGCCGGTAGGACCTCCGGCACCGGCTTCTTAGGCTTACGACCGCCTTGGCCCAGGCCCATGGCCTTCGCAAGTTCCGACCGTGCCGCGGAATAGTTTGGGGCCACCATGGGGTAGTCCTTCGGAAGCCCCCACTTGGCTCGGTAATCGTCCGGGGTCATCCCGTACTTGCTGGCCAGGTGTCGCTTCAAGCTCCTGAAGGTTCGGCCATCTTCAAGACAGATAATGCCATCGGGCGTGACGCTCTTCTTAATGGGAACGGCTGGGGTCTGAGCCGGTCGGGCTGCAGGCGCCGGGGTGGACAGAAGACCACCAACGACCTGGTTGACGGTCTGGATCAAGCCGGGGACTTCCGCCACCGGGACCGCATTTTTGGCGACATAGGCAGCGACGATCTTGGTCACCAGCTTGGCGCAGATATGGTCGGTCATTCAGTTTCCTCAATGCTGGCTTGCTGGCGCCCCGCACGACTCTGGAAGCAAACTCCCGGGCACAGCGTCAAGTTCGTAAAATTCCTGAGGAACCCCTGGTGGGGCTAGCCGCTGGCCAGGGGCTGGCCGCTGATGACGTTTGTCAGCTGCTAGCAAACTGCTTTTGCCACTTGTCGCATATGGCCTGGAAAGAACGTTCGCTCCTACCTCTCCGCCAAGCCTGGCCCAGAAAATGGCCAGTGGGAATGCCCTGCTCCCGCGCGAACCTCTGACACTTCCGGTAGCTGTTCCCACAGACCCGGAGGCCTAAGAAGCGGAACAGCGCCGCCCAAGAGTTCGCCGTTCGAAAGGCAGCAAGTACGTAAATCTGGTCCGGGTGCAGCATCCTCTATTTAGCAGATTTGCCCAGAGCGGTCCGTCGACCTGGTGAGCGCCCCAGTGACAGTGGTCACGGGTGAGTGGTGATCGTGATGCTTACGCTTTGGTCCGCGATTGTTTTCCCTCTCCCTGACAGCTAAGACTACACCGTTCGGCGAGCACCACCTCCAGTGCTTCTCCGCTAATCCTGTTGGGAAACTGCAGTGAAAATCGTCCTACTTGGATTGGTGGCAATTGTTGGATCGCTGGCTCTCACGCCCAGTGTCTCGGCTCAGACGGTCAACGAAACCAACTACCGCCGCTTCGCCGTCTGTGACGAGGTGTTTTCCGGCGGCAAGTGGTATAATTCCTTTGGGGAAGGGCGTTGCCCGACGGGGTCGCGTCGCCCGACGCGCCGCAGTTCTGATCCGAACCAGCAAGCCCTTCAGTCGATGAATTCGCAAGTCGCCGCGTTGCAGGGTGTCCAGCAATCAATTCTCACGGCTGGTGCCGCAATCAACGCTAGGATGAAGGCGAGCGCAAATGCGGTCATTGAGACTTACGAGTTCGATGTTCTGGCGTCGGATAGAAGCGAGCCTACCTACGTCGAAAGGACGCGCCTTTTCCCCGAGGTTGGAGCCGTAAGCATGGCTCGCCTTGGAGACCCCATTTTGGTCACTGCGTCGGGCTTCGACGGCATTTGTATCGTCCCGAACTTTTCGATCACGCACGCCGATTTCACGTCGGAACACGTCGTCGTGGAAGGTGCGGTCGCCTGCAAACTGAAAGAGAGGGACCGCGCGTTCACCCCGCTGTATGTGAACTATACGAACCGGATCGACCGCAACAACGCGATGATGCTGCCATGGGATATGGTGCGGCGACGGGACGGCAGCGTCAGCCTTTGCCTCCGAAGCATGGGCTTCAACAACGCATGCACGCCCGCCCGCGACGCTGCTTCGGTATCATCCGTCCACGCCTTTATCACGGAGCGTGGCGCGAAGGTGCCTACTGTAATCTTTGACGCGATTGAGGGCGCACGCTTGAGCTTCACGGCAGTCGCTCCCGCCGGAAATGAGGTCGTCGTCGTTGATGCTGATACGGCTACC
>CALRWU020000097.1:0-9059 GCA_943371945.1 Azorhizobium sp. AG788 | reverse complement strand
CTTGGCGCGCATGTGCTCGATCATCGACACCAGCCGGAAGGTGCCGATGTGCGGCTTTGAGACGAAGAGAATTTCCTCGGGCGCACCTGCTTCCACGAACTCCTTGAGCACCTTGCGACCCAGATGGCGCGGGTCCTTGATCTGGGAGTAGAGCTTGCCGTCCGAGAACGTGCCCGCGCCGCCTTCGCCGAACTGCGCGTTGGATTCCGGGTTGAGCTCCGCCTTGCGCCAGAACTTGAACGTGTCGACGGTGCGTTCGCGCACGATCTTGCCGCGCTCGAGAATGATCGGATTGAAACCCATCTCGGCGAGCAGCAGGCCTGCGAACAACCCGCACGGGCCTAGACCCACCACGACCGGGCGCGCCTGACCCTGTGGCGCGCGGACGGGCGGCTTGTAGTCAAGATCGGGCGACTTCCCGATCTGCTTGTCCTTGGCGAGGCGCTTCAGAACGCTCGCCTCGTCCTTCACCTCGCAATCGAGCGTGTAGATCAGCTGAATGTCCGACCGCTTGCGCGCGTCATAGGCGCGCTTGAACACGGTAAAAGAGACGAGCGCCTGATCGGAAAGTGCGAGGCGTTTAAGGATCGCCTGTCGAAGCGCGGGCTCGGCATGGTCGAGCGGCAGCTTCAGTTCCTGGATGCGTAGCATCGTGTCGTTTCCCATGGGGGTGGCGCAACGCACACCAGACCATGGGCGGGCATATAAGCGAGGTCGTGTCCAAGGGCAAATCGAGGTGGTTAAGCCTCGTCTAGCAGGCCGATCAACCGCTCCCGCGCCTCAAGGAAATCCTCGCGGAACTGTTGCACGACCTGGCCGCAGGACATGGCCTGATCCATCAGCCCGACGCCTTGTCCCACCCAGTAGGTGGAAAGCTGCCGGGCGCCTTCATGGCCCGCGTCCGCCATCTTGTTGATGCGGCGCAGGGCGGGCTCCGAAACGAAGGTCTGTAGCGGCATGGGCAGGGGCGTGGGGGCATCGTCACGCTCCCAGGCATCTGTCCAGGGTGAGCGCAACTGGCGCGACGGTTTGCCGGTACGCGAGCGCGATCGGACCGTGTCGCGGGAGGATGCGGCGAGCATTTTTTCCTTCACCGCAGGATGCGTCTCCGCCTCGGCCGTGGTCAGCCACACCGAGCCGCACCACGCGCCAGCGGCGCCCATCGCCATCGCCGCCGCCATCTGGCCGCCCGTGGTGATGCCGCCCGCCGCGAGGATCGGCGTGCTGGCGCCAATTGTCTTCAGTGCGCGATGCACCTCCGGGATCAGAACCATCGTGGAGACGTCGCCACAATGGCCGCCCGCTTCTCCGCCCGCGACCACCAGAATGTCGACACCGGCGTGAACCTGAGCAACCGCGTGCTCCTTGGCGCCGACCAGCGCCGCGACGGGCACACCGTGACGCTTGCCCAGCTCGAGCATGACCGGCGGCGGCACGCCCAGCGCATTGGCGATCAGGCGGATCGGAAACTCGAAGGCAACTTCCAGCGAACCGGCTGCGCCATCGGCGCGCATGTTCTTTGCGAAGTCGACGCTTCTGGTGCGATCGCCATCGAGATCGCCGGGTTCGATGCCGTGCGTCTTCAGAATGCCTGCGGCAAAATCCTTGTGTTCCTGTGGAATGGCGGCGAGCAGGGCAGCGCCACTGAAGGCGTCGGACTTGCCTTCCATCTTGTTGGGCACGATCAGGTCGACGCCATAGGGCTTGCCGCCGCAATGCGCGTCGATCCAGGTCAATTCCTCGCGCAGCTTGTCCGGCGGCAGGTTCACCGCGCCGAATACGCCCATACCGCCTGCGCGGGAGACCGCCGCCACCACATCGCGGCAATGGCTGAAGGCAAGCAGGGGAAACTCGATGCCGAGCATCTTGCAGATGGGAGAATGCATAGGGGCTTCCTGACACGCGGTTACGCGCGCGGCAGGGTGGTACGTCCGGTGAAGCACGTCAATTTAACGTAGAGGCATCTAGCGCGGCAGGCTGGACGCGCCCATCAGGTATTCGTCCACCGACCGTGCGCACTGACGCCCCTCGCGGATCGCCCACACGACGAGCGACTGACCGCGACGCATGTCACCGCATGTGAAGATGCGGTCAGCGCTGGTCTTGTAGTCGTCCGTGTTGGCCGCGACGTTGCCGCGCGGGTCGAGGGTTGCCGTGCTTTGATCGACGAGGCCCGGAATGACCGGACCGGTAAAACCCATGGCGAGCAGAACGAGATCGGCCTTCAGTTCGAACTCCGAACCTTCGATCTCCTTCATCTCCATGCCTCTCGGGCCGCGCACCCATTCCGTGCGCGCGCAGACGAGCGCTTTGATTTTTCCGCCTTCGCCGATGGCGCGCTTGGTCACGACGGCCCAGTCACGCTCGCATCCTTCTTCGTGGCTGGAAGACGTACGCAGCTTCAGCGGCCAGTCCGGCCACGTCATCTGCTTGTTTTCCTGCGATGGCGGCTTCGGCATGATTTCGAGCTGAGTCACGGAGGCCGCGCCGTGGCGGTTGGACGTGCCAATGCAGTCGGACCCCGTATCGCCGCCGCCGATGACGATCACATGCTTGCCCTCGGCGCGGATCGTGCCGCCGGCCGCTGCTGTCTTCTCGTCATCGCCCGCAACGCGCTTGTTCTGCTGCGTGAGGAAATCCATCGCGTAGTGGACGCCATCAAGCTCGCGCCCCGGGATCGGCAGGTCACGCGGCTTCTCGGCTCCACCGGCCAGCACGATCACCTGATAGTCGTCGAGCAGACGCTGAACCGATACATCGATGCCGACATGCATGCGCGGGCGGAAGATGACGCCTTCGCCCTCCATCTGCCGGATGCGCTTGTCGATCGTGCTCTTTTCCATCTTGAAGTCGGGGATGCCATAGCGGAGCAGGCCGCCGATGCGATCGCTCTTCTCGAATACGGTGGGTGAATGGCCCGCACGCGCCAGCTGCTGCGCGCAGGCGAGGCCCGCCGGGCCGGAGCCGATCACCGCGACGCGCTTGCCTGTGCCGCGCGGCGCCTGTTGCGGCTTGATCCAGCCTTCATCCCAGCCGCGATCGACAATCTCGCACTCGATGGCTTTGATCGAGACCGGGTTGTTGTTGATGTTGAGAACGCATGAGGCCTCGCAAGGCGCCGGGCAGATGCGACCCGTGAATTCCGGGAAGTTGTTGGTGGAGTGCAGGTTTTCCAGCGCGCGCTTCCAGTGGTCGCGATAGACGAGGTTGTTCCAGTCCGGGATCTGGTTGTTGACCGGGCAGCCGGGCGTGCCCGGCGCGACAGAGCCCGTGCCCTGGCAAAACGGGATGCCGCAATCCATGCAGCGCGCCGCCTGCGTGCGGATTTCGGCGTTGTCCATCCGCTTCAGGAATTCGGCATAGTTCTTCTTGCGCGCCTCCGGCTTTTCGTAGGCGCGTTCTTTCTTCTCGTACTCGAGGAAGCCTGTGGGCTTGCCCATGTGCTTGCTCCCTGACTATTCGGCTGCGACGACGGCTTGCTTCTCGTTCCGCAGATCGAGAAGGGCGCGGGCGTAATCGGTCGGCATGACCTTGACGAAGTGCGTCAGCGCCTCGTCCCAGTTATCGAGCAGGTCGCGGGCGCGAGCACTGCCGGTGTGGAGCAGATGACGCTCCACGAGGATGCGCAGGCGCTCGGCGTCGAAGCGCAGCATGTCGCCCATGCCGTTGTTCTCGGCGGAGGGCGAGCGCTGCAGCGGCGCGTCAGCTTCGGGTCCGCCCTCGGCCGGCTTCATCGGCTCCAGCTTCACCATCGACGGATTGCATCGGCCCGCGAAGGTCTTTTCGGGATCGTAGACATACGCCACGCCGCCGGACATGCCGGCCGCGAAGTTGCGCCCGGTCGCGCCCAGCACGACGACAACGCCGCCGGTCATGTATTCGCAACCGTGGTCGCCACAGCCTTCGACGACAGCGACCGCGCCGGAGTTCCGCACCGCGAACCGCTCGCCTGCGACGCCTTCAAAGTAAGCCTCTCCGGCGATCGCGCCGTAGAGAACCGTGTTGCCGACGATGATGTTCTCGCCCGGGTTGCGGGTGATGCCATCTGGCTGGCGCACGACGACCCGGCCGCCGGACAGGCCCTTGCCGACATAGTCATTGCCGTCGCCGATCAGGTTCAGCGTTACGCCCCGCGCTAGGAAGGCGCCAAAGCTCTGGCCCGCCGTGCCCGTCAGGGTGATCTGGATCGTCTCGTCCGGCAGGCCGGCATGGCCGAACTTGCGCGCAACTTCACCGGAGAGCATGGCGCCGACGGTGCGATTCACGTTCTTGACCGTGTCGTTGATCTGCACCGGCTTCGGCGATTTGCCGAGCGCGACGTTCGCCGCCTTGATCAGCTTGTGATCCAGGGCCCCTTCGAGGCCGTGGTCCTGCTTCTCGGCGAGCTTCACCGCGACACCCTTTTTCGCGGGCATCTGATGGAGGATCTTCGACAGGTCGACGCCCTTGGCTTTCCAGTGATCGACGGCCTGCCGCATATCGAGCAGGTCGACGCGACCGATCATGTCTTCCATCTTCCGGAAGCCGAGCTGGGCCATGATCTGGCGCAGTTCTTCGGCGACGAAGAAGAAGTAGTTGATCACGTGTTCCGGCGCGCCGGTGAAGCGCGCCCGCAGGATCGGATCCTGTGTCGCTACACCGACGGGGCAGGTGTTGAGGTGGCATTTGCGCATCATGATGCAGCCGACCGAGATGAGCGGCGCCGTCGAGAAGCCAAACTCGTCTGCGCCCAGCAGCGCGCCGATGGCGACGTCCCGACCCGTCCGCAGGCCGCCGTCGACCTGCACCGCGATCCGCCCGCGCAGCTCATTCAGCACCAGCGTCTGCCGCGTCTCTGCGAGGCCGATCTCCCACGGCGATCCGGCGTGCGTCAGCGACGTAAGGGGCGATGCGCCCGTGCCGCCTTCAAAGCCCGAGATCGTCACATGGTCCGCGCGCGCCTTGGAGACGCCGGCCGCGACTGTGCCGACGCCGACTTCGGACACCAGCTTCACCGAGATGCGGGCAACCGGGTTCACGTTCTTGAGGTCGTGAATCAGCTGCGCCAGGTCTTCGATCGAATAGATGTCGTGGTGTGGCGGCGGCGAGATCAGGCCGACGCCCGGCGTTGAATGGCGCACCTTGGCGATGTTTTTATCGACCTTGTGGCCAGGCAGCTGACCACCTTCGCCGGGCTTTGCGCCCTGCGCCATCTTGATCTGGATGTCGTCGGCATTGACCAGGTACTCGGCCGTGACGCCAAAGCGTCCCGACGCGACCTGCTTGATGCGCGAGCGCATGCTGTCGCCATTCTTCATTGGCACGAAACGATCGGCTTCCTCGCCGCCTTCGCCTGTGTTGGAGCGTCCGCCAATGCGGTTCATCGCGATGGCCAGTGTCGTGTGCGCCTCGCGGCTGATCGAGCCGAAACTCATCGCGCCCGTGGCGAAGCGTTTCACGATCTCGGCGGCCGGCTCGACCTCTTCGATCGGAACCGGCGTCGGCGCGAACTTGAACTGCATCAGCCCGCGAATGGTCAGCAGGCGCTCGCTCTGTTCGTTGATGGTCTGCGCGTACGCGGCATAGTCTTCCGAGACATTGCCGCGAACTGCGTGCTGCAGCTTTGACACGGACTCCGGCGTCCAGGCATGGTCCTCACCGCGAATGCGGTAGGCATAGTCGCCGCCAACATCAAGCAAATCACGATAGAGCGGAGAGTCGCCAAACGCCGCGCTGTGGCGCCGCACGGCTTCCTCGCCGATCTGGTCGAGGCCAATGCCCTCGATCGTCGTCGCCGTGCCGGTGAAGTACTCGGCGATCAGTTCGGACGACAGGCCAACCGCGTCGAAAATCTGCGCGCCGCAATAGGACTGGTACGTCGAGATGCCCATCTTGGACATCACTTTGAGAACGCCCTTGCCGATGGCTTTGATGTAATTCTTCTTCACGTCCTTCGCGGACAGCGTCATACCTTCCTGCTGCCGGATCTGCTCCAGCGTCTCGAAGGCGAGGTAGGGGTTCACCGCTTCCGCGCCATAGCCGGCAAGGGTGCAGAAGTGATGCACCTCGCGCGCCTCGCCGGTCTCGACGACGAGGCCCACCTGCATGCGCAGGCCCTGGCGGATCAGCTTGTGGTGCACGGCGGAGAGCGCCAGGAGGGCGGGCACAGGAATGCGCTTGGCCGACACGGCGCGGTCGGACAGGATCAGGATGTTGATGTCCTGCAGGACATGCTCGGTCGCTTCGAGGCGGATGCGTTCGATCGCGGCCTGCATGCCAGCTGCGCCCGTACTGGCATCCCAGGTGATGTCGATGGTCGCTGTGCGGAAGGCGCCGTCCAGCAACTCGCTGATCGAGCGGATCTTGTCGAGATCGCCATTGGTCAGCACGGGCTGCGAAATCTCGAGCCGCTTGTGTGTTCCCGCCGCAAGGCCCAGCAGGTTCGGCCGCGGTCCGATCATCGACACCAGCGACATCACCAGCTCTTCGCGGATCGGATCGATCGGCGGATTGGTGACCTGTGCGAAGTTCTGCTTGAAGTAATTGTACAGCAGCTTCGGCTTGCGCGAGAGCACGGCGATCGGCGTATCGGCGCCCATCGAACCGAGCGGGTCGTCGCCATGCTGCGCCATCGGCTCGAGGAAGAACTGGATGTCTTCCTGTGTGTAGCCGAACGCCTGTTGGCGATCGAGCAGGCTGGCGTTCGAGTTCTGCCCCAGCAGCACCTGATCCGGATCGTGCTCCGGCAGCGGCAACTCCGACAGCTTGAACTGCATTTCGTGCAGCCAGTCTTCATAGGGATGCTTGCCCGCGATCGAGGCTTTCACTTCCTCGTCCTCGATGATGCGTCCCTCTTCGAGGTCGATCAGCAGCATCTTGCCCGGCTGCAGGCGCCACTTGCGGACGATCTTCTCTTCCGGGATCGGCAGCACGCCGGATTCCGAAGCGAGGATCACATGATCGTCGTCGGTCACGATGAAGCGTGCCGGGCGCAGGCCATTTCGGTCCAGCGTCGCGCCGATCTGGCGTCCGTCCGTAAACGCGATGGCGGCGGGTCCGTCCCACGGCTCCATCAGCGCTGCGTGGTATTCGTAGAAAGCCCGCCGCGCGGGCTCCATGACCTGTCCGCCAGCCCAGGCTTCCGGGATGAGCATCATCATCGCGTGCGCCAGCGGGTATCCGCCCGCGACCAGCAGTTCCAGCGCGTTGTCGAGGCACGCCGTGTCCGACTGGCCGTGCGGAATTAGCGGCCACATCTTGTCGAGGTCGGCGCCGAGTAGGGCGCTCTCCATCGAACGCCTGCGCGCATACATCCAGTTCACGTTGCCGCGCACCGTGTTGATCTCGCCATTGTGGGCGATGAAACGGTAGGGGTGCGCGAGGCGCCAACTCGGGAAGGTGTTGGTCGAGAAGCGCTGGTGGACGAGCGCGAGCGCGCTTTCGCACAGCGGGTTGGTCAGGTCCTCGTAGAACGTACCGACTTGCCCCGCGAGCAGCAGGCCCTTGTAGACGATCGTGCGCGTCGACAGCGACGGCATGTAGAATTCTTCGAGCCCCGGCAGGTTCTTCTTCTTCGCGATCTCCGCCAGCGGGTTCTGCGTCTCCTTGCGGATGGCCAGCAGCTTCCGCTCGAACGCATCCTGGCTCATCGACGGCGAGCCCTTGGCGATGACGGCCTGCTTGATCACGGGCATTCCCGCGATCACGGCCTTGCCGAGACCCTTCTTGTTGATCGGAACATCACGCCAGCCGAGCAGCTTCTGCTTCGATTTCGCCAGATAGTTGGCGAACTGGTTCATAGCGAATTCGCGCGCCGCCTGGTCCTGCGGCAGGAAGCACATGGCGACGGCGTAATCGCCCTGCTGCGGCAGCTCGACCTCGGCTTCCTTCGCCCATTCGAAGAACAGCTTGTCCGGAATCTGGATCAGGATGCCCGCGCCGTCGCCCAGCAGGGGGTCGGCGCCGACAGCGCCGCGATGGTCCAGATTGACGAGGATCTGCAGCCCCTGCTGCACGATGGCGTTGGACTTCTTGCCCTTCACGTTGGCGATGAACCCGACGCCACAGGCGTCGTGCTCGTTGCGGGGATCGTAAAGACCCTGTGCCGGGGGAAGGCCCATTTCCATGCGCGTAAACTCGTCTCGTCACTGTGAGCTTGAGCGCGTAGCAGCTAGGGACGGAATTTCAATCGAATAGGCCCCGCTGCGACATGATTTGCTCGTGGATGCCTGCCATGGGGAGAGTTGCGCACGACTCTTGCGGCCGCAAAGCGCATCTATCCCCAAGCCTCAGCGAGAAACTGTTGCCCGCCCGGGCGTCTTGCGCCGCAAGCTCATGCTGCTGACGGCGCATCTCGCGAAAATTCTATCGCCAAGGGGGTGAGGTTAATCTGCCGCTGCCCGCATGAGAACAACCCCCAGGCTTGCCGACCGAGGCGCGGGCTAGCCGGGGTAGAGCTGCGCCTTCTCGGCGGCGTAGGGCGCATAGGACTCCTTCAGCGTCGCCTGGTTCAGCAGCATCGTGGCAATCACCTTTGTCTCGCCGGGGCGATGGACGAAGGTCCGCGTCCAGTAGGACTCCGTCCGACGGCTCCCGCTCAGCGCCACGATCTCGCGCTCGATCTCATAGTCCTCGCCGACGACCAGCGGTCCGTCGATCATGCGGATCTCCTGGTCGGCGAAAAGGCCCACAGCGGGGCCGCGAACTTTGAGCCCATCCTGCCGCGCAACATATTGCAGCAGCACGCTGACCATTTCCCACGGCACAATCGGTCGCCCGAACGGATTGTCCGCGCCGGAATACCAGGGCGAGGGTTCCGTGATCTTTGCCAGTTTCTGGTTCAGCGAGAAGGGATAGAGATCGCCCATGTGCTGGTCCGCCTCCATGCGGACCTTCGTGCGCTTGGTGCGCTGCCCGACTTTCAGGGCGTGCAGGATCACCGGCTGTTCCAGCGGTTGCAGTTCGCCCAGCCGCAGGTCCAGCGTCGTTGGCGGCGATTGCGGTCCCACGGACGCCGTGCCCTTCAGCACTTCCGTACCATCGCGCTTGGTCGCCCAGATCTTCGCATGATCCTCGCCCGG
>CALRWU020000096.1:0-9087 GCA_943371945.1 Azorhizobium sp. AG788 | reverse complement strand
CACCGCCACTCTCACCAACACCGGGGCGATCACCGTTTCGGCCCGCACGAACGTCGGCGTCGCGTCGGCGACCGGCATCCTTGTGCGGGACTTCGAGGCCTCGCCCATTCTTCCGCCTGAAGGCGCGGTCTTCACCATCATCAACGACGGCGGCTCGATCACCGCCCGCGAGAGCACCGACGGTGGTCTGACCTGGACGCATGGTCTGGCCATCGACACGACCGGGGCCCCGAACGCCGTGAACATCCGCCTCCTCGGCGGCGGCTCCATTTACGGCAACATCGATATCTCGGCCGACGACAGCATCACCATCGCCGGCGGCACGACTCGTCTCGATGGTCTGTTCAACCCCAACGGGGAGTATGAGGGTTCGCTGACCATCGCCAGCGGCGGCGCGCTGCAGCTTATGGATCCGCGCATCGCCAACCCGTCCTATGACGGTCCCGCCGGCGGCTATCTGAACACCTTCACCGTCGCGTCGGGTGGCACTCTGGTGCTGGACATGCCGCTCTCGTTCAGCGGCTCCGGCGCGCGCTCGGGATTGGCCCACAGCCTGGCCATCCCGATGCCCATCCAGGTGATTGCGGCCAATACGGTCACGCTGGCGGGAACGCTCCAGCTCAACCTGTCGACGCCAAACGGCCTGTTCGCGGACTCCTACAGCTTCGACAACATCATCGACGCCAACGTCCTCAACGGAACCTTCTCCAAGGTTGTCACCAACACCGGCAGCCCGCTGCTGATCCCGGTGGCCACGTATGACAGCGGGGCCAACGTCGACCTGACCATCACGCGTGTCGGGTTCGGCGCGGTATCGGGCCTGACGGGCAATCAGGGTGCGGTCGGCGGCGGCATCGAGGCGGTCTACAGCCCGAGCCTGACTGGCCCGTTCGCCGGCATGCTCGCCAACCTGTTCCTGCTGGATGCCACAGACTACCCCTTGGCGCTCGAACAGCTCACCGGCGCTCAGACCGCGGGGTATCTCCAGTCCCTGCGTAACGGAAGCCAGCAGCTGAACACCGTCGTCGCCGACCAGTCGGATTGCCTGACCAGCCCGGAAGGCATCGAAAGCTGCCGCAAGCCGGAAACCGGGCTTCGTGTGTGGATGACTGGCGGCCAGAACAACGCCAACCTTGACGGCGACGCCAATGCGCCGGGGTCCGACGCCAAGCAACTGTTCGCGGTTGTCGGCCTGGACTACGCGCTGGGCAGAGCGACGGTCGGCGGCTTCGTCGGCTATCGCGATCTGGAGGTCGACTTTGACCGCCAGAATGGCCGGATCGAGGCCGATGGCTGGGTGCTCGGACTGCGGGCGTCCTATGACACCGGCGACTTCTATGTGCGCGGCGTCGGCAGCTACACGCAGCTGGGCGGCTCCAGCGCCCGGTCCATCAGCATCCTGAGCACTGCCGGAACCGCAGAGGGCAAGCCTGACACTGGCGCCCTGTCGCTCTACGCGGAAGCCGGCGCCCGCTTCGAGGTCCGTGGCACATGGCTGACGCCGTTCGTGGCGCTGGACTACGCCGACACCGAACTGGACGGGTTCACCGAAACCGGCGTGGCGGGAGCCAATCTCGCCTACTCCAGCCAGTCGGTGTCGCAGGCGTCGCTTCTGGCCGGCCTGAAGTGGACGGGCCGCATGGGACCGATCATCCCCGAGGCGCGCATCGCCTACCGCAGTGACCTGGGCGACTCGGCGTTCGACGTGACCGCGCGCTTCGCGGACGCTCCGGCGGGAAGCGCGTTCACCGTCAAGTCGCCGGCCGTCGATCGCGGCTCGTTCCTGGCGGGCCTCAGCCTGACGGGCGCTTTCTCGGACCGGGTGACCGGGAAGATCGGCTACGCGGGTCGCTTCGGCGACGGCATCGATGACCAGGCTGTCTACGGCAGTGTGGTCATCAAGTTTGGCGCCCGGGCTCGATAATTCCGAGCTCCTGGACTCCAGAACGGAAGGGGCCGGCAGCGATGCCGGCCCCTTTTCACTGTCTGCCGCACGGACATGGCGCCAGGCGCGCCGTGGCCGAGCCGTCTGCCGGGTCAAATTTTGCGAACCTGCGCGATAGAAAAACAAGGATCCTGAACAGAATAATTTGGCCGCTTTCACATGCGTGGCAATATTCGATCGGCACATCTTCGTGATGTGAGGTCTAAGTGAACAAATGTACGGGCCAGCGCCAGAGCATTGATGCAGGTCAATGTTAAAATCCGGGCGACGTCGTCACAATACAAAACAGCAATGCTGAAACAGGAGACATGCCGTGAACCACACCAGATCATTGAATCACAGGGTCACCGGAGCGACCGTCACTGCAAGGCGGTTCCTCGGCGCGGCCATCTGCACCGGGGCGGTCATGGTCCTCGCCAGTTGCGCCACAGTCAACGCACCCTATCACCCGGCAGAGCCTGGCGTGCATGGTTCGGAGGGTTACTCGGAGAGGCCGCTGGCCCCCGACCGCTACCGCGTCACTTTTGCCGGCGATACATTCACCTCCCGCGATACGGTTGAAGGCTATCTGCTCTACCGGTCGGCCGAGTTGACCCTGCAGCAGGGCTACGACTGGTTCCGGGTGGTCGAGCGCGAAACTGAAAGCGAAATCCGGCGCGACCTCGTTCCGGATCCCTTCTACAGCCCGTGGTACGGCCCGGAATACCCCTATTGGCGTCCGTCCTGGCGCTATTATGGCCGCGGGACCGGCTGGCAGGCCTGGTACGCTTGGCGCACCGACCCGTTCTGGGCCTCGAGGATCGACATGCGGACCGTGGAGCATTTCGAAGCCACCGCAGAGATTGTCATGGGACGCGAGCCCATGCCGCAAGGCGAGAGGGGTGTGTTCAGCGCTCGTCAGGTGATCGAACGTCTCGGCCCGACTATCCGGCGTCCTGGCTAGGCGCGCTCGGCGACACTCGCTGCCTGCAGGCGACGCCGAAGAGACAATGAAAAAGGGGCGGGCGTTCGACGCCTGCCCCTTGCTCTTGATCGCGTCCTCCAACCGGGAGGCTTCAGGGCTCCGACAGCGCCCGGGTCTTGCCCAACGCTCGCCCTCTCGTCCAGGCCTGAATCATCTCCCACTTCTCGTCCAGGGCGTCCCGCGCGAAGTCGGTCAGAGAATACAGAGAATGACGACGATCACGGCCGTCTCTCTCAATTTTAATTAGGCCCTTTTGCTGTAGATATCCAATGTTCTTGTAAAATGTACTGTTGGACGATTGTTGCAGTTTTAATAAATCGTATGGACTCGCCACATTCAAATCATATAACAACAATAATATCTCGTACTCAGACGTCATGCTGCGCAAATGCAATTTCTGATCAATGGCCTGACAGGCTAATGCAAGCAAAGACATTTAGACGGCCATACCCATTTTGTGCCAATAAAATATGACAGTATGTCACGTCGGCCCCGCCCGGCAAGCTCACGCTACATGAGCATGGGGGCTCCTCTTGTGTATTGCGGACCCCTTCTTCGAGACCGACTGTTCACGGAGCGAGGGAGAAACATTGCGGGACCATCAAGTCCGCGAACGCGGGTCGAGTAGAGTCTCGGTGACTCCCTAGACCAGACCTGGGTCCGGGCTCACTCGACATACGACTTCGCCGCGACAACGCGAGCTTCCCCATTAGCTCCTGGAAATTCCGGAGTGTGGGGCCGCGAGGTCGATGCGGGCAAAGTGCGTGGCAAGACGCGGCTCACGCTAAAATTCAGTGCAGTTCCAAAGACCCAAGGTGGGACCGAATCTAGCCGGTTAGGAATTTCCCTTATTTCTCAACGAAGTTTGGCGGTGGACGCAGTCAGTCGCCAGCTCATCTCCCACCAAGGTCAGAAATGAACTGCGCCTCATCGAACCTGTTCGTCTTCAGGTCCGTCTTCTGGATCACGGGCTCTTGCTCAAATCGAGGGATCAGAAAGAGGGCAGGTCGTCTTCAACAATCTTTCAGACGTCATTGCGACATTGAGACATGGATAGCGCGACATTCTCCCCGTCGGTCCAGCAAGCGACCCTGGAGACCTACTATCGTCGGACCTACGGTGACCAGTTGGCCGTTCGAGTGGCCAGTGTTGCCCTGGTCAGCGGCGTCACGGCCTATCTGGCTGTCTGGCCTCTGGCTTGGGGGGTGGTTTGGGCGCTCGGCTATCTCGGGGGCGAAATCGCCCTCGTCGCCTGGTGGAGATCAGCGCAAAAGGTGATGGCGTCGACGGCTAGTCGTCTCGATCGCGACAGGCTCCGAAACCAGTTGATCTTGCTGTCCGCCTCCCTGAGCGCGTACGCCGCAATCCCCTGCTTCTTTACGGCCTACGGTGATCTCGCCGCCCGGATATTGGGGGTAACCGTTGCGGCCGGCATTCTGCTGATCATCGGCGCCCAGCATAGCCTGCATCGAAACATGTTCCTCCTGACGGCCCCGGTCGGGGCAATCGGGCTGCTGTTGAACCTCTACATGCTCGGCGAGGGCGCCACGCAGTGGCTGTTTGTGGCGCTCGGCGTCGGCTTCATCGCCAACGCCCGGTTTCTGCAGGTGGGAAACGCAGGGGCGTTCGAAGACCTGATCCGGCACAAGGTCGAGGCGGATAGCGCCCTGGCGCGGTCACAGGAGAGCGAAACTCTCTATCGTCTGCTGGCCGACAACCAGAGCGACATGATCGCGCTGTGGGGCCCGGGCGGAACTCCAATCTACAGCACGCCTTCGGTTGTTCGCACCTTCGGTTATACGCTCGAGGAGCGGGCCGGGCTGCCGCAATTCGTGAACCCGTACCCCGATGATGCCGAGCTGATCCAATCGATCTTCAAGAACCTCCTGCCGGAAGACGGCGTGCGGAAAGTCGACTACCGATTGTTTCACAAGGATGGCTCCATCGTTTGGGTGGAGGGCTCTTTCAAGCGGCTGAACGACGGTAGTGGCCGAATGCTCTCCACTGGCCGTGTCGCAACGGAACGCAAGCAGTTGGAGTCTGAACTGCACAGCGCTCTTGATGACGCAAAGGCCGCATTGAAGGCCAAGTCCGACTTCCTGGCCAACATGACCCACGAGCTGCGGACACCGCTCACCGCCATCGTCGGCTTCTCCAATCTGCTGAAGGGCGCCGACGACCTCAATCCACGCCATGTCCGCCAGATGGAAATCATCTGCGACGCCAGCGAGAACCTCCTGAGCGTGGTCAACGACGTGCTGGATTTCTCCAGGCTGGAGGCTGGCGCGGTCGAACTCGATGCGCACCCCTTCGATCCCCTTGTCACGGCCCGATCCACCGTTGCGTTGCTGGCCGATCAGGCGGCCACCAAGGATATCGCCATCTCGGTCGAGGCCGAGGGCTTAGAGGGCGGCCTGCTGGGCGATGGCGTGCGGCTCCGGCAGGTGCTGACCAACCTTCTTTCCAACGCCGTCAAGTTCACCGCCTCGGGCGAAATCGAGGTTCTGGTCCGGCAATCCGAGGTGGGGGATCAACGCAGCTTGCGCATCTCTGTCCGGGACTCCGGCATCGGCATCCCGGCCGATCAGATCGGCGGGGTTTTCGGGCGTTTCACTCAGGCGGACGCTTCGGTCTCACGCAAGTACGGCGGCACCGGGCTGGGCTTGGCGATTTCCCTCCGGATCATCGAGGCGATGGGGGGGAAGATCGACGTGGAAAGCCAGCCGGGCAAGGGTTCGACTTTCTGGTTTGAAGTGGAACTGCCGGCGGCTTCAGATCTCGTGGTTGAGGAGCCCGAGGCCGGGCTTGAGGTCGAGATGGGACAGTCCCTCCGCCTGCTGGTCGTCGACGATAATCCGGTCAACCGCGAGCTTGTCTGCGCCCTGTTGGAGCCCTTCGATATCGACATCGAAACGGCGAATGACGGTGTCGAGGCTGTGGAAGCCGCGGCGCGCGCGCCCTTCGACCTGATCCTGATGGATGTTCAGATGCCGAACATGGACGGCCTTGCCGCCACGCGACGCATCCGCGCCGCCCAGGCGTCAGGCGCCGCGCGTGTCCCCATCATTGCCTTGACGGCCAACATCCTGCCCGAGCAGATCACGCGCTGCCTGGAAGCCGGCATGGACGACCATCTGGGCAAACCGATCAACCCGGAACGCCTGCTCAGCATGCTCAGCCAATGGTCATTTTCCGCGGGGGTCGATGATGATGCAGCTGGCGCCTCAACGAAGGTGGCGTCGGGGACCTAGGGGCTGCTGTCAGACAAACGCTAACTCGTCCCTGAAGCAGGATTCAGCGCGTGATTGGCTGGCGGTGGAAGAGAGCCTGAAGGCGAACTCTCTTTTTCTATCATGTTGTTGTTAGGCGCCTTTATTTACAATTATCTAGGGAAAACATGCCTGAACACGGGCGTCAGAAGTGGCAACGAGATAGGCGCTCAATATTCAAAACTCTTCGCCAATGGCATCCGCAATCGTGCTTTGTGCCCGAAGGTTTGCGAGGGTGCGCTTGTGCCTCCGGGCCGCGCGCATGCTCCATCCAGAAAATACTACGAAGGCGGCCGCCGCGATCCAGATGGCAGCCGGATGGCTCTGAACGCCAACGTTCGGCAGCACTCCAGCCTTTCCAAGGCCAAGCCCTATGACAAGGCCCAGCGGCCCGCCCATATAACTCAGTCTCGCAAGGAGCAGGCCGGTTTGGGAGCGCCGCTGCGCGAACGAGCGGTAGGCCTCGACCGTCTCGGTCTGCATCCGCCACACTTTTCGCCTGAGTTGTATCGTGATCGCGGGCCATGCGATCGCGAAGACTGCTAGCCCGATGAAGATGGTTTGCGCGACACCTTCCGCCCGTGAGGCCCATACGGCGAAAACACCGCTCATAGCCAAAGAGACGAGCGCTTCAAGCCATGTTTCCCGCCGCAACACCCGCTGTTCCTGACGCACCTGCGCCCGCAACTGGCTGATCGAAAGGTCGCCGACAGGGGCGGCCCGCCAGGCCGCACGCATCGCCTCAAGCTGGTCGTCAAGGTCTATCATTCTGTATCCATCGCCTTGCGCAGCATGTCGCGCAGCCGCGTGACACGCGTGGAGACCGCACCTTCACTGATGCCGAGTGTCTCAGCTATCTCGCGGGCCGAGAAATTATCGAGATAGAGGGTTGCCACCTCCCGCATGCCACGTGGCAGCCGGGACACCGCCACCTGCAACCGTCGGCTTAGATCTGCGCGAACGACCGCGTCGTCAGCCGCTTCGGCTTCATCCTGAACCGTGTCTGATATCTGGTCGTGCTTGGGTGCGCGGATGGCCCGCCGCACATGGCTAACACAGACATTGTGCGTCACCCGCGCCACGAATGTCCGCAAGGAGCAATCCTGACGCCAGGACGGCGCTGCACGCCAGAGTGCGAGGGCCACTTCCTGCCGCAGGTCATCCCGGCACGCCGGATTGCTTTCCATGCCAGAAATGATCCGGTCGATCATTGCGGCATGCTCGGCAAGCGCCTGGTCGAAGATGCCCGATGCCACCCGATGTCACGCCACAGGTGCGGACAAGGGCTCGGCGCGCTCGGCGCTGGCGCGCAGGAAGGCTGCCGCTACGCGAAGAGAGAACCACCAGATCGGCAGGAACAGGAGGCAGATCAATATCCAGTAGGCAAGAGGCCCCTGTGCGAACGTGAAAATGGCCGAGGCAACCGGTGTCAAGAAATCTGGCAGACCGAAACTGATCAGGCTGTTGTTGAAGGATACGACAGTCTTCAAGAGCAGCATGCCGGGCGCCAGGGCTAAATAGTGGAATGCGGACTTTGGCACATTCCGCTCCGAAAACGGGTTCAGGTAAATCCAGTTGAACATCGCCCGTTCCGGTCGGGAAATATATTTCTTGTCGATGCGGAGGCGATTGCGCCACGCCCAAATCAGCATGAAGCTGGTAAATGCAAGCATAGCGGCATTTACCAAGAGAAATTGCGCGGTTTTGAGATCACCTCCGCTGGTTGCCACAGTGTGGTTGAATTCGCTCGCACCCGCCGCGATACCCAGGATCGTGGATGCTAAGTCCGCACCGGTCAGCGCGATGAAGCCAGCGATATAAGCCCAAAACCATTTTTTCATCGGAACCTCCTGCTGAAGCCCCAATAGTCGCTGCCCGCAGGGAAACCTTACATGGCGCCGGAACCTAATCCCGGCTAGTCCGGATGCTGTTAGCGAAGTCGCTCTGCGACAAGACGGTCCTTTGCCTTATCGCAGTCACGTCGACCGATGGAATGCCCCAATGGTGTCTGCGGGCGCTTGTGTTGTCTGCCTGCAGGAAGGGGACTGTAACATTCAGCTCTTTTCCGGGTTTTCTCTGGTGCTTCATCGCTGCCTGCCATTTTTGATCCGACCTACGCCAGTGGCGTAGGTCGTCGCAGACAGCGAGAACATCATGTCGACCGAACCCTTGCTTAAAAGGTTTAGTCGGTAAAATGCCGGATTTCCAAGGTTTTCGGCTTCTGGATTTCGCTAGGGGTTTGCGATGCTCTTGGTAGGCGGTCGATTTTGCCAACTCACGGCCGGCCAGCGGGCAGATGGCGGTAAAGAGCTATTCCGTCCATAACTGACGGAATTCCAGTGGTTTTGGAAGGTCCGCATCCATCGACCAAGGTCGAGGGAGACAGTTTGTTTCGCAACTCGGTGCGATGGCGGAGAGAGCGGGATTCGAACCCGCGGTAGAGTTTCCCCTACACACGCTTTCCAAGCGTGCGCCTTAAACCACTCGGCCACCTCTCCACGCATGCCGATGGCCTGCGGTTGCGCCGCTGGAGCCTGTCGGCCCCCGGCGCGGGAAGGCGCGCAATATACTCAGGGGCGCCCCGGTAGCAAGCGGACTTATGCATTGGGTGAAATCCGGTGCAGGACGCCCTATCTTACAGACCTGACCGCCGCAGGAGCCCCGCCATGTTCTTCAAGAAGACCGCCGAACTGCCCACCGCCGACACCGCCCTGCCGGGCCGCGCCCAACCGCTCCTCGGCGAGCACGAACGCCACTTCGTCAATGGCCGCCCCCTGCACGGGCCCTGGCCGGAGGGGCTGGAGACGGCGGTGTTCGCCATGGGCTGCTTCTGGGGCGTCGAGCGTATTTTCTGGCAGATCCCGGGCGTCTACTCCACGGCGGTCGGCTACGTGAACGGCTTTACGCCC
>CALRWU020000095.1:0-9094 GCA_943371945.1 Azorhizobium sp. AG788 | reverse complement strand
GCTCGCATCATGCCGTCACTCCAACAGGGGGAGGTTCGCATGCGTCTTCATCAAATCGTACCGGTTTCGCTGGCTTTGGCGCTGACTGCCTGCGCCTCGGCGCCGCCGGGCGCTGAGTCCATTGCGTCCCAGGCGCCGCTGTGTTCGCCTGGCGTATCGCTTGGCAAGGTTGTTATCGCGCCGCTCACGCGCTGGCGGGTTGACCAGAAGGAGCCGGACGTGCGCGAGGCGATTGCCGCCAAGGCGATTGCGGCCGTGGCGCCTTCGATATCGTGCGCAGCTTCGGCAAGGGTGTTGCCGATCGCAGCAGACGCCAATGCCTCGGGCAGAGTTGCGGAAGCGAAAGCAGCGGGCGCTTCGACAATCATCTTCATACGCATCGATGAACTCGGTCCGATCGCTACCCTGTCATTTCCGGCGCTGTGGAGCACGTGGAGCGACGTGAAGTTCACGCTGGAGGCGGTCGATGTGGCGACGGGCCAGGTTGCGCGTTCGATCCCGCATCGCAGACAGAAGGGCGGGGCGTTCGAGGTGCGCGGGCTCGACCCGCTTCAAGCCGAGATGGAGCTGGCGCTGAAGGATGTGATCCTCGGCGCCAGATAGATGACGCAGAAAAAGGCCCGCAGGATTGCTCCTGCGGGCCTCGTGTTTTTAGGTCGCGAGAAGCTTACGCCGACATCGCTTCCTGGAAGTTGGCGGCGACTTTCTCGATGAAGCCTTCCGTCGTGAGCCAGGGTTGGTCCGGTCCGATGAGGAGCGAAAGATCCTTGGTCATGAAGCCGGCTTCGACGGTGTCGATCACGGTCTTCTCGAGCTGGGTGGAGAATTTCGCGAGTTCGGCGTTGCCGTCGAGCTTGGCGCGGTGGGCGAGGCCACGCGTCCAAGCGAAGATCGAGGCGACCGAGTTGGTCGAGGTCGACTTGCCTTGCTGGTGGGCGCGGTAGTGGCGCGTCACGGTGCCGTGGGCGGCTTCGGCTTCGACGGTCTTGCCATCCGGCGTCATCAGCACAGAGGTCATCAGGCCGAGCGAGCCATAGCCTTGCGCGACGGTGTCGGACTGGACGTCGCCGTCATAGTTTTTGCAGGCCCAGACATAACCGCCCGACCATTTCAGGCAGGCCGCGACCATGTCGTCGATCAGGCGGTGTTCGTAGGTGCCGCCGAACTCGGCGAACTTGTCCTTGAACTCGGTGTCGAAGACTTCCTGGAAGATGTCCTTGAAGCGACCGTCATAGGCCTTGAGGATCGTGTTCTTGGTCGAGAGATAGACCGGCCATTTGCGCTGGTAGCCGAAGTTGAGCGAGGCGCGCGCGAAATCGCGGATCGACTTGTCCAGGTTGTACATGCCCATGGCGATGCCCGGCCCGGGGAAGTCGAACACTTCATGCTCGATGGCCGGGCCGCCATCTTCCGGCACGAACTTCATCGTCAGCTTGCCCTTGCCGGGCACTTTGAAGTCGGTCGCCTTGTACTGGTCGCCAAACGCGTGACGGCCGACGACGACCGGCTGGGTCCAGCCCGGCACCAGGCGCGGCACGTTCTTCATCACGATCGGCTCGCGGAACACAACGCCGTCGAGAATGTTGCGGATCGTGCCGTTGGGCGACTTCCACATCTTCTTAAGCTTGAACTCTTCGACACGGGCTTCATCTGGCGTGATGGTCGCGCACTTGACGGCGACGCCGTACTTCTTGGTGGCCTCGGCGGAGTCGATCGTGACCTGGTCGTTGGTGGCGTCGCGGTTCTCGATCGACAGGTCGTAATACTTCAGGTCGATGTCGAGGTAAGGGAGGATCAGGCGTTCCTTGATGAGCGCCCAGATGATCCTGGTCATCTCGTCGCCGTCCATTTCAACGACGGGATTTGCTACCTTGATGACGGCCATGAAAAGCTCCTGAAAGGCGACGTTACCGGACTTACGTTGTTCTGGGGCGGGCTATATCAGACATGGTTGTGGGCACAATATGCTTGGGGGCAATCGCCGCCGGGGGCGGACCCATTAACAAGGAAACGGCGATCACATCGCGCGGAACACTTTCAGGGCCCTTTTGATGATCCCTCCTGCCTTCATCCTCGTCGTCCCGCAGCTGGGCGAGAACATTGGCGCCGCCGCGCGCGTGATGGCCAATTTCGGGTTGACCGACCTGCGGCTTGTCGCGCCGCGCGATGGCTGGCCGAACCCGGCCGCCGAAACGATGAGCGCAGGGGCGCTGCCGGATGTCGTCTCGGTCAGCGTGTTCGAGACGGTGGAAGAGGCGATCGCGGATTGTGCGCTGGTGTTCGCCACAACGGCGCGTCCGCGCGAGATGGAAAAGCCGGTTGTTGGCGCCTCCGAGGCGATCACGCGTATCCGCGCCACGCCTGCACGCGCTGCGGTCCTGTTCGGCGGCGAGCGCGCGGGGCTTCCCAACGAGGCTGTGGCGCTGGCGGATGCGATCCTGTCGTATCCGGTGAACAGGGCGTTTGCGTCGCTGAACCTTGCGCAGGCGGTGGCGTTGCTTGCGCATGGCTATGCTGAGGCTGACGCGAGCGGACCGCCGCCAGGGTTTGTGGAGTCGCAGGAGCCGCCGGCCACGCGCGAGGAACTGGTCGGCATGATGGAGCATTTCGAGGCGGAACTGGATCGCGCGGGGTTTTTCTATCCTGACGCCAAGCGCGCGCCGATGGTCCAGAACCTGCGCAACGCTTTCACACGCGCCGGATGGACGGCGCAGGAAGTCAGCACGTTTCGCGGCGCCATCAAGGCGCTCGCAATCGGCAGGGGCAGGGCGCGCGTCAAGCGGGAAGACTGAGCGCGAGAAAACCTAGCGCGGTGCGGAAATGGTCGTCGCCTGGGTCGATTGCTGTGTGGTCGCTGCCGACGTGGGCCAGTCGTCCCAAGCGCGATCCGCCTCCGCCTTGTCGAGTACGACGATGGTCGCTGTGCCTTTGTCGGCTTCTCCGCCAACGCCATCCAGTGGCTCAACCGCGTAGCTTCCGGACTGGCCTGACACGTCGAGCGGGCGGACCTCATCCTGGTAGGTTGGCTCGATAGCAGCGGCGTCGAGATCGACCGCGTCTGGCTCGCTCCACCCGCGCGGGCTCGCTTCCTCAGCTTGCATCGCGGCATCGGCTTGCGCTGCAGTCGCCTTGGACTCGAAGGCAGGCGGAACGGTTTCAGCCCTGTTCCAGGCTTCGGGATCAACAATCGGGCGGTCGTCGCTGGAGCGGACAGGGGCGGGAGACATCATGTAACCCGCACCAAACGCGGCAAAGGCCGTGAAGAATACGGAGGATGCGAGAACCGGGATTGAGATGCCGCTCATTGTCTTTGTCCTGAGGGCTTGTCTCAGCCCTGACTCGCCTCATCAACGCGCCTGAGGCGGTCTGGTTCAGTGGCTGACTTGAGGTTCCATCCGTCCTAGTCTCGTCCCACCCAGACAGCGAAAAGCTGCGGGGAATGATGGTGATCGGGGAATGCCGGGGTCGTGCGCGACGCGCAGCGCCGGAAGCAGGGGATGGACTATGATCAAGACGGTGCTGATGACGGCCGCTCTGGCGGGGGCGGGATTCGTGGGCTGGATCGGCGGCAGTATCTGGCCGGCGCCGCCGGAATGGACCGACGCTGTCAACCGCACGGCGAACGACCTGCGCGCCAAGGTGCGGCTCGCCAATATCAGTTTCGATGGCCTGCGGGAGTTGCTGCCCGCCGATCGCTTCGCGGAGATCAAGACCCAGATCGAGGATCTCGCTCTTGCAGCGGGAGACATGATCGAAGTCGACCACGATGTCGGCACGGTGGAGGAGCAACTCGACAACCTGGCCCTGGACGCAGGAACGGCGATCCCTGAGGGCATGGAGGTTGTTACGGTTCCGGCGAGCCCTGCGCCGGTGCCGTCGCCGGATGTGGCCACCGCCCCTGAGGCGGGCGTCACTCCGCCCCCTGCGCCCGCGCCAACGGAGCCCACGCAGATCATCGTGCCCAAGGCGCCGCCCGCTGATCCGGCGAGCAATTTCGCGACGAGCCTGTCCCTGTGCCCCGGCATGACGATCACAAACCAGCCCGCATCCACGGCCGGCGTGGTCAATGACTTCAAGCCCATCGTGCTGGTCCGCGAGGTCCGCGTTGCAACTTTCCCGACCCCGGGTGCGTGCCTGTCGTCAGGGTTCGGTCCGCGCAATGACCGGCTGCACAAGGGACTCGACTATCATGCCAACATTGGCGTGCCGGTGCTCGCAGCGGGCGATGGTCAGATCGTCGAGATCAAGTATCGCGAAGACTATGGCAACATGATCGTCGTCGATCATGGCGGCGGTGTCTTCACGCGCTACGCGCACCTTGCCTCGTTCGCGCGGGGCCTGTCTCAGGGCGTCACGGTGAGGGCCGGAGATGGCCTGGGTTTGATGGGCAATTCCGCCGGCTACCAGATCCCGATCCATCTCCATTACGAGGTTCTGGTCGGCGATTATGCCAATCCGAAAGGATCGTTTGGGCTTCAGCCGGTCGACCCGCTGAGCTTCCCGGCCGCAAAGTAGGCCAATCTGGCTGTTTCAGGCACGAATCATGAATTCTGCACGTCCCAACTAGAAACCTAGTTGACGGCATATCGATAATCGGCAAAAACTGGACTCACCTAAGGAACTAGTTGTTCCGGCAGACGGTCAGGACGCCGGTCCAGAAGAGCCAAGGGCAACAGAAGCAACAGAAGACCCGGCCCACCGGGCTGACAACGAGAAAAACGCCATGCCGAAGCCACGTTCTGACGTTCTGACCGAAGCCGAACAGCGCATCATGCGCGTGCTGTGGGAGAAGGGGGAGGCGAGTGTGCGCGACGTTACAGACGCGCTCGAACCGACCTATCCCGTCGCCTACAACACCGTGCTGACGCTCCTGCGGATCCTGACCGACAAGGACTATGTCCTGCCGCGCCAGGATGGCCGTGCCTTCATCTACAAGCCGACCGTTACGCGCGCCGAGGCGCGCTCCCGCGCGCTGCGCAAGGTGGTGTCGACCTTCTTCGAGGGATCGCCCAACGCGCTTGCGCAACATCTCATCAGAAGCGAGACCCTCAGCACGGACGAGCTCCAGGCGCTGAAGGAAGAACTCGACAGCATCTCCCCGGAGGACGGCAATGACTGATATGTCCCTCTCTCAAACTCTCGTCTTCGGCCACCTCTGGCAGAGCGTCGCCATCGCGGCCGTGCTCGCTGTGGCGCTGATTGTCGGCAAGCGTATGCGCGGGGCGACCCGCTACGGCCTCGGCGCGGCGGCCCTGCTGGCCAGCCTCGCGCTGCCGTTTGCGTCCTTCATTCCCGGCGAAACGATTGTCGCTGGCCTGCTCAAGCAGATGAATGCGCCGGTCTCTCTCGAGACCTCGGCGCCGACGACCCATGTGGCGTCGCTCCCGATCGCCGAGATTGCGGCGCGTGCTGCTCCGGCGAAGCCCGCAGCGCCGATGACGCCGGTGAACTACAATGAAGCTTCGCTGGGATATGCCTCGAGCGCGCTTGCGCCTGCGATCCCCGCCGCGCCGGCCGCGCCTGTCGCTGGGGTCGTAAAGGCCTCCGCACCGACCTCGTTGTTTTCGATGCCGCAGATCCCCATGCCTGACATCGGCCTGCCGCTGCTCATCATCTGGCTCGGCGTCGCCGCTGTCCTGCTCGGCCGCACGCTGCGCGACCTCATCGCTGTTGAGCGCCTTGTGGCCCGCGCCCAACCGGCTGATCTGCCCAAAGCCTTGCAGATGCGCATGAAGGGCGTCCGCGTCGTGGTGAGCCCGGAAGCTCCCGGACCGATGGCTGCGGGACTCCTGCGTCCGGCGATCGTGCTGCCGGAATCCATCGCGCTGGCTTCGCCCGGCATGGCGGCCTTGCTTGAGCACGAGCACGCCCACATTCGCCGTCGCGACATGCTCGCCGCCCTCGGCCAGCGCATTGTGCTTGCCCTGCTGTGGTGGAGCCCGGCGCTCTACTGGATCAGCCGTCGCATGGACGAAGAGCGTGAAGTCGCCTGCGACGAAGCCGCTGTCGACCGCACGGGCGATGCCCGCGCCTTCGCTCGCTCGCTCACCACTCAAGCCGAGAACCAGCTCTGGGTGCGTGCGCCGCGCCTGGCTGTTGGCGCCATTGGTCCGCGTTCGCAGTTCAGCCGCCGCATTCGCCGTCTGATCGACATGGCGAAGACAGGTGGTTCGCCCGCGAAATACTCGGGCCGTCTCGCCTTCGCCGGTCTCGCCGTCGTCGTCGGCGTGGCTGCGATGGTGACGCCGCGCTTTACCGCTGATGCCCAGCAGACGCAGGACAAGCCGATCGACCTCACGTCCAAGGACGCGAAAGACAAAGCCGGCCTGGATGCCGCCGAGCGTAAGCTGGACGGCGCTGCTGCGGGCTCGCACGAGGACGCGTTCAACTGGGACAGCAAGGCGTGGGATAGCGCGGAGTTCGCGGGTCTCGGCAAGGAGATCGAAGCGATGATGGCCGAGCTGGCGCCCCAGCTGGAGGCCCTTGGCGCCGACCTCGGACCGGAGATGCAGACCGAGTTCGCCAGCCTCTCGACCGAGATGGCCAGCCTTGGCATCGAGATATCTTCGATGATCAGCCAGGACGTGATGGCCCAGATGCCGCACATCATGGAAGAGGTTCGTCGCTCGCTCGAAGAAGCCGGCATCGATCCCGACAGCGTCGATGGACTCTCGCCGGAACACGCGGCTGAAGTCCGCGCGGCTCTTCTGGAAGCGCGTGACGAGATGCGCCGGACCCTCGGGCCCGAACTGAAGGAAGAGATTCGCGCCGCGTTGACCCAGGCGCGTGATGAAATCGCCGCCCATCGCGACGAGATCGCTGCAGCCATGCAGGAAAGCCATGCAGGCATGGCTGTCGCCCGAGAAGCACTGGCGGCCGCTCGCTCCGAAATGGAAGCAGCTCGCGCTCGTGGCGACTTCAAGGTCATGGGGCCGGACGGCAAGATCAGCTTCGATTTCGGCCCGGAGATCATGGAGCAGCTGCGCGCCGCCGGTGTGTCGCTTGATGGCATCTCGAATGGCGGGGCGATGAAGATCGGCATGTTTGATGAGCCGGGCCACGACCTGCTTGACGCGGCTGACGACTGCAATGTGGCTGCGATCAACAAGCTGATCGTCAATGCGAAGGTTGATGTGAACGTACGGATCCCGGGCGCTGGTACGGCGCTGATGGCGGCGGTCGACTCCGCATGCGCAGATGGCGCTCGCGTCCTCATCAATGCCGGCGCCGACGTCAACAAGGGCTTTCCGGGAAACGGCACGCCCCTGATGATCGCGATCGACCAAGGCAACGAAGAACTTGTCAAGCTGCTGCTCAGCCGCGGCGCCAACCCCAACGCCACTTCACCCGGCATGTCCGGCGCACTGTTCCAGGCGATTGACCAGGGCAACCTGGCGATCGTGAAGGCGCTGGTCGAGATGGGCGCCAACGTGAACTACAAGTCCGCCATGAGCGGGATGCAGTCGCCGCTCGATCAGGCCATCGACGATGGTCAGGACGAGATCGTCGACTACCTCCGGGCCAAGGGCGCGAAAGCGACGCGCACGCACCGCTAGGGATTCGGATCAACTGTCGGAGCGCCGGTCTGCATCTCGCAGGCCGGCGTTTTGCTTTAGTGCGCCACAGCCGCCGGCGTTGCCGCGAGTGGACAGTGCTCGCCGATCGCCGTTGCGCCGAACCAGCCTGGGTTGCAGTCGCGAACCTGAAGCGCGCCGTCGTACATCATGTGCAGGGCGACAAAGAGGATGATCGCGAGGCCGACATAGGCGATCCAGCGGTGCTTGTGCAGCAGACGGGCGATGAAGGTGGCGGCGACGCCCATCAGGATGACCGAAAGCCCAAGGCCGAAGATCAGGATGAGCGGGTCGTGGCCGTTGGCCGCGCCCGCCACCGCCAGCACGTTGTCGAGCGACATTGAGACGTCGGCGACGATGATCTGGATGACGGCGTCGCGCAGCGACTTCTTCTTTCCGACGACCTGGTCGCCGATCTTGCCGTCGCCGTCGAGATCCTTGCCAGTGAGCGCCTCCTCGTCGAGGTGGTGGGGCGTGCGCAGCTCGCGCCACATCTTCCAGCACACCCACAGCAGCAGGACGCCGCCGGCAAACAGCAGGCCGATCACAAGCAGAAGCTGGGTCGCCACCAGCGCAAACAGGATGCGCAGTCCAGTCGCCGCGAGGATGCCAATGAGGATCGCCTTGCCGCGCGTCTCTCTGGGCAGACCTGCTGCCGCAAGGCCGATGACCACGGCGTTGTCGCCCGCCAGCACCAGGTCGATCATGATGATCGAGAAGAAGGCTGCCAGCGTTTCCGGCGAAAACAGTTCGGGCAAGGCGTAGGTCTCCTCGATTCCGGCGAGGGGGCCGGACACCGCGCCACCATTGCTGGCTTCAGCGCGTTTTCAAGTGGGTGCGTGGTCGCGTCAGTCGACTTGCAGGTGATTCATTCTCTTGCGCTGCGCCGCAACAGGTTTGTCTGAACCTGAGGGCTGAATCAAAAGGCGCTCCCCCGTAACGGAGGAGCGCCCGTTGATCATTGGCAGATCAAGCTAGTTCTTGCCTTTGCCCTTGGCGGGCTTGGTCGCCTTGGCTGCGGCAGCCTTGGCGGCCTCGGCCTCGATCATGCGCTCGCCGGTGAGAATGCCCGGAAGAGCGTGGTTGCCTTCGTGGCAGGCATATTCGAACAGCGGCGCGCCGAGGGGATGGAATTCGTATTCGCCGCCCCAGGGTTTTTCCCACATCGTCGGGTCTTCGACCTGGAAGTTGTAGTACAGGCGGTCGTCCGCAACGCGTTTGAAACGTTCGGTGACTTTCAGGTTTTCCCAAGAGCCTGCGAACTGCTGCGAGCGCGGAATGTGCGTGGTTTCCACAACCAGCGTGTCGCCGTCCCACCAGCCGATGGAGTCGCCGAAGTACGGACGCACATCGTCGGTGCGGTGCTTGGCGTTCAGACGAACGATCCGCGCGTCGTGGTTCATCTCCACGATGATCGTCACGTAGTCGGGCGTCTGCACGATCTGATAATTGTTGTTGTAAAAGCCGTTCGCCAGCATCGGCGGTCCGCCATTGCGGCCGAAAGAGACAATGCAGCGCTC
>CALRWU020000094.1:0-9108 GCA_943371945.1 Azorhizobium sp. AG788 | reverse complement strand
TCCCATGCCCAACCCCGATCCCGTCCTCGCCCTGTTTAACGTGGCCGGTTGCGAATGCAAAACGGCCGCTCCGGTGAGGGAGCGGCCGCTTGTTTTTCAGCAATGAAGTCGCAGATTACTCCGCGCCTTCCTTCGGTCCATCGCTGCGTTCGCGGCGCGGGCCGCGATCGCCGCCACGGCCACCGCCGCGACCACCACGATCGCCATCGCGACGCGGACGATCACCGCGCGGCGGACGATCGCCCGACGGGCCGTCATCCACGACGCCTTCGATGGCTTCGCCGGTTTCCTGGTTGACGGCTTTCATGGAGAGGCGAACCTTGCCGCGATCGTCGAAGCCGAGGAGCTTCACTTTCACGATGTCGCCTTCCTTGACGACAGCCGACGGCGACTCAACACGCTCGGCGGCGAGTTGGCTGACGTGGACGAGGCCGTCCTTGGCGCCGAAGAAGTTCACGAACGCGCCGAACTCCATCACCTTCACGACCTTGCCTTCGTAGATCGCGCCGATTTCCGGCTCAGCCGTCAGGCTGATGATCCACTTCTGGGCAGCGTCGAGGCTTTCTTTTTCGACGGCGGCGATTTTCACCGTGCCATCGTCCTCGACATTGATCTTCGCGCCCGTCTTTTCGACGATCTCGCGGATGACCTTGCCGCCCGTGCCGATGACGTCACGGATCTTGTCGACCGGGATCTTCATCGAGATCATCTTCGGAGCATTCTCCGAGACTTCGTGACGCGCGCCGGTCATCGCCTTGTTCATCTCGTTGAGGATGTGCAGGCGGCCGCCATTCGCCTGGGCGAGGGCAGTCTTCATGATGTCGAACGTGACCGAGTCGATCTTGAGGTCCATCTGGAGCGAGGTGACGCCCGCTTCGGTGCCGGCGACCTTGAAGTCCATGTCGCCGAGGTGATCTTCATCACCCAGGATGTCGGACAGGATGGCGATGCCTTCCGCGTCCTTGATCAGGCCCATGGCGATGCCCGACACCGGACGGGTGATCGGAACGCCAGCGTCCATCATGGCGAGCGATGCGCCGCAGACCGAGGCCATCGACGAGGAGCCGTTGGACTCCATGATCTCTGAAACGATGCGCAGCGTGTAGGGGAAGTCGGCCGGAGCCGGCAGGACGGCTTTCACCGCACGCCAGGCAAGTTTGCCGTGACCGATTTCGCGGCGGCCCGGGGAGCCGCCACGGCCGGTTTCGCCGACCGAGTAGGGAGGGAAGTTGTAGTGAAGGAGGAATTTCTCCTTCTTCGTGCCGCCGAGGCCGTCGATGTACTGCTCGTCTTCAGCCGTGCCGAGCGTGGCGACGCAGAGCGCCTGCGTTTCGCCGCGCGTGAACAGGGCCGAGCCGTGAGTACGCGGCAGGACGGAGACGGTGGACTCGATGGCGCGGACCTGGTCGGTCTTGCGGCCGTCGATGCGCAGGCCGGTGCGGATGATATCGCCGCGAACGACCTTGGCTTCGGCTTCCTTGAAGACTTCCTTGAACACCAGCGCGTCGGCGCCGTTAGGGTTGGCTTCCGATTTCACGAGTGCGGCTTTTGCCTTCTCGCGGGCGACGCCAACGGCGGCGTAACGATCGGCCTTTTCCTTGATCTTGTAGGCGGCGGACAGGTCCGCGCCGGCAATGTCCTGGATCGATTTGAGCAGCGCGGAGTGATCCGGGCTTTCGAATTCGAACGGCTCTTTCGCGGCTTTCTCGGCCAGCTGGATGATCGCATCGATCACGGGCTGGAACGATTCATGGCCGGCTTTCACGGCGCCGAGCATCACGTCTTCCGAAAGCTCCTTGGCTTCGGATTCGACCATCATCACGCCTTCGGTGGTGCCGGCGACGACGAGATCGAGCTGGAAGTCTTCCATCTGATCGGAGGTCGGGTTGATGATGTACTGGCCATCCTTGTAGCCGACGCGGGCTGCTGCGATTGGGCCAGCAAACGGTGCGCCGGAGATCACGAGGGCGGCGGAAGCGGCGACCATGCCGACGATATCCGGATCGTTTTCCTGATCGTACGACAGCACGGTCACGGTGACCTGCACTTCGTTCTTGAAGCCGTCGGCGAACAGCGGACGGATCGGACGGTCGATGAGGCGCGAGGTCAGCGTCTCTTTTTCGGTGGGGCGGCCTTCGCGCTTGAAGTAGCCGCCGGGAACGCGGCCAGCCGCGTAGTAACGCTCAAGGTAGTTCACGGTCAGCGGGAAGAAGTCCTGGCCTTCCTTCGCCTTCCTTGCGTACACGACCGCCGCGAGAACAGAGGTCTCGCCATAAGTCGCCAGCACTGCGCCATCGGCTTGGCGCGCGATGCGGCCAGTTTCCAGCGTGAGCGGACGCCCCGCCCAGTCGATCGTCACGCGTTTAATGTCAAACATCTCGTCTTTTCTCTTTCTGCATACGAAAACCCGCCGGACCCCGGTGGGCCGGCGGGTGTGGGAGGAACCGGCCCTAGCGGCGCAGTTCCAGCTCTTTGAGGATCGTCTGATAGCGACCCTCGTCTCTCGACTTCAGATAGTCGAGCAGTCGGCGGCGCTGCGAGACCATCTTGAGAAGGCCGCGGCGCGAGTGGTTGTCTTTTTTGTGCTGCTTGAAGTGGTCGGTCAGGTAGTTGATGCGATGGGTAAGGATCGCGACCTGCACTTCGGGGCTGCCCGTGTCACCTTCGGTGCGGGCGTACTTCTTGATCAGGGAGGCTTTTGCCTCCGGCGTGATCGACATCGGGTTTCTCCTTAGGGCCGCTGGGCCCGTCTATTGGTTGAACACACGAACCGGCATGAATCTGCCGGCCCGGACTTCACCCAGAGCAACGCCAAGATTTTCTTCGCCCACCTTTTCGGTGGCCAGACAAATGCGGGAGGCATCCTCCCCGTTCACTTGACGAGGACGGCGCATCTCCCGAAACGCCTCGACCTGATGGGGCAGAAGTACGATCTCTCGGCCCTGCCTGAGCCTGGACGCTTCTTCCCCGGTGATGGCCAGCGCCGGGATGTCGTCCAGCGCGGTCTCGAGGGGAACAAGCTTGTCGTCCAGCGCGGGCTTATCGCTCATTTGCTGAAGAATTGAAAGCTGAATTGCCGCGTCCTCGGCAAATGCGCCGACACGGGTCCGACGGAGGGCGGCGACGTGGCCCTCGGCCCCCAGGGCGGCGGCGATATCACGAACCAGCGCCCTGATATAAAAGCCTTTTCCGCACGTTACCTTGATGACCGCGAGGTCTTCGGAGGGCGCATCCGCGAGCTCGGCCTTGTAGAGGTTTACCTTGCGTGAGGCCAGCTCCACCGTCTCGCCATCGCGGGCGAGATCGTAAGCGCGCTCACCATTCACCTTGATGGCCGAGTATTGCGGCGGGACCTGTTCGATCTCGCCGACGAAGGTTGCGAGTGCGGTTTCGATCGCCGCGCGCGACGGGCGAACGTCCGAGGTGCCGGTCACTTCGCCTTCGCGGTCCTGGGTGGTGGTGGAGGAGCCCCAGCGGATGGTGAAGACATAGTCCTTGTCCGCTTCCATGACGTAGCCGACCGTCTTGGTCGCCTCGCCAAACGCCATGGGAAGGATGCCTGACGCCAGCGGATCGAGCGTGCCGCCATGGCCGCACTTCTGTGCATTGTAGATCCGGCGGCAGGCGCCGACGGCCTGCGTGGAGGTGACGCCTTCCGGCTTGTCGAGGATCAGCCAGCCGTGAACCGGCTCGCCTTTTTTCTTGCGGCTCATCGCGATGTCTCCAGGCGCCGTGGCGGGATCGAACCGCCAGCGGGTCGAGTTCTTTGATGCGCGCGGAGTAGGCGGGCCGGGGGGAGGGGTCAAGTGTAGCGTGGCGATCCGCGTTGGCCTAACACTCACCGCTCGGGCAGTGAGAGGTTTCCCATGACGTTGTTGGTCCTGAGTGTCGTCGGCAGCGACCGGCCCGGCCTGACGAAGGCGCTGTCGGCGGCGGTGCTGTCGGCGGGCGGCAACTGGCTCGAGAGCCACCTGTCGCGACTGGGCGGGCTGTATGTCGGCTCGGTGCTTGTCGACCTGACGGACGGCAAGATCGAGACCCTGCGCTCGGCGGTGTCTGCTGTTGATGCGGCGGGCCTTGAGGTGCGCATCGTCCCGGCGCAGGGCCGTGCAGGTGTTGCGGGCGACACGCTCGCCTTCACGCTGGTGGGGCAGGACCGCCCCGGCATCGTCAAACAGGTGACGGCGACGATCAGCGAACTCGGCGCCAATATCGAGACGTTCAAGACGTGGCTGAGCGACGAGGCGCACTCGGGCGGGCACCTGTTCCACATGGACGCCAACCTGCGCCTGCAACCGGGTCTCGCCGCCGCCACGGTGCAGGACGCGCTGGAAGCGATCTCGGGCGAGATCATGGTGGATGTGGCGGTGCGCTAGGCGGTCGTCGGACGGGGACGTTGTTCGATGACGGCTGGCAGGCAGGGCTTCATCGCCGCGCTCGGCATCGGCCAGATCTGTTCGTGGGGCGCGCTCTACTACGCCTTTCCGCTGATCGCCGAGCAGATCGAACGCGAGACAGGCTGGTCGCGTACCTCGCTCTATGGCGCGGCGACGGCGGGGTTGCTGATTGCGGCGGCGGCGTCTTTCCCGCTGGGGCGGGCGATCGATCGCGGGCATGGCCGCGCCATCATGACGGGCGGGTCGGTGCTGGCGGGGCTGGTGATGCTGGCCTGGTCGCAGGTCAGCGATCTTGTCGGGCTGTATGTGATTGTCGGACTGCTCGGCGTGCTTCAGGCGGCGACGCTCTATGAGGCGGCGTTTGCGGTGGCGGCGCGCCGCTTCGGCGCGTTGGGCGCGCGCGATGCGATTGTCGCCGTGACACTGTGGGCGGGCTTTGCCTCGACCGTGTTCATCCCGCTGATTCAGCTGATGATCGACCTGTGGGGATGGCGCGGGGCGGTGACGGCGCTGGGCGTCATCAACCTCGTGGTCTGCGCGGGTCTCTATGGCTGGGCGATCCGGCCGGAGCGCGACATGGTCCAGCGCGATCCTGCGGGGACGCAGGCGGTGAAGGGCGGATCGGGCGTGCGGCAGGCGATGGTCTCGCCCGTGTTCTGGAGCCTGACGCTGGCCTACACGGCGCATGCCGCCGTCTTCACGGCCTTCACCTTCCATCTCTATCCGCTGTTGCTGGAGCGCGGCTTTGAAACGGCGGCCGTGATCGCCGCGATGGCGGTGATCGGGCCGGGGCAGGTGGGCGGCCGCATTGCGATGACGATCTTCGCGGGCAAGGCGCCGATGCGGGTTGTCGGTGCATGGGTGGTGGCGGGTTTTGCCTTGAGCCTCGCCATGCTGGTGTGGCTGCCGCCGTCCTTTGCGGCGATCGTCGCCGTAGTGGCGCTCTACAGCGTGACGAACGGCATCCTCACCATCGTGCGCGGCGCATCGATCCCGGAGATGGTGAGCCGGCAGGACTATGGCGCGATCGCCGGCGTGATGAACACGCCCGCCACCGTCGCCCGCGCGCTGGCGCCGCTCGGCGCGGCGGCGCTGTGGTCAGTCAACAGCTCCTACGATCCTGTGCTGGTCGCGATGCTGGTTGGCGCACTGGTGCTGGCGGCGGGGTTCTGGGTCGCGGCGGGATTGGCGCGAAGGGTGGGGTAGCCCGCTTGCCACGGTGCAACCATTGCACTATATTCCGTCATGCCCCGGATAGCGCGTTTTGCCTCGGCAGAGATCGCGATGTATTTCGCAGACCATCCGCCGCCGCACTTTCATGTGCTGGGGCGCGAGGGCGCGGCGCAGGTCGATATCGAAACGCTTGAGGTGATCGCGTCGAGCGGGCGCATCGATTTGCGCGAGGCGCTGGCCTGGGCGGCGGAGCATCGCGCGGCGTTGCGGGCGCATTGGGCGCGACTGAGTGGAGACCGGTGATGGCAATCGGGAAGATGGTGTCTCTGGCGGTGGCTGGCCCCGGCAAGCTTGAGCTTGAGTGGGACGATGGCCATGCCGCCGCCGTTGATCTTGGCGAGATCATCGCGGCGCATGCGGGCCTGAAGCCAATCCGCGCCGCGAAGGCGTTCGCGAAGGCGGCGTTGAGCGAGGATGGCTGGTCGGTCGAATGGCTGGGCGGCATCGATTTCGGCTCGCCGCAGCTTCGCCGCTGGGCAGACGAGCAGGCCGGCGAGACGATGCGCGCGGATGATTTCCGTGCGTGGATGGAGACGCAGGCCCTGACGCTAGACAGCGCGGCGGCAGCCCTCGGCCTGTCACGCCGGATGATCGCCTACTACGCCAGCGGTGAGAAGCCGATCCCGAAGACGGTGTTGTTGGCGACGGAAGGTTTGAGAGCGCGTGCGCGCGGACAAAAACGCGTCGGCGTGGCGGAAGTAAGCGCGACGTTTGCTACGCGGAGGCGGAAGGGGCGGCTGGTGAAGTGAAGCCGGGCGATATCGGGTTGGACATGGTGGTTAAGAAGGTAGGTAGGGCGGACCGTCAGTATGCACCGCGATCTCGAAAGTTAGCCCGCTTGTTGCTTTTGCAGTGAGGGATACGACTAGGTTCTTTTGGCTCGAGCCGAATTGTCGACAACTACCTTCAATTGAAGCTGCTTAGGTTTGATATCAACGACAGGTTGCAACTCGGCCATATGTAAAAATTCGCGATGATGTGTTTCTAGCAATTCGGCCAATTGCGCAGCGCCGTAGCCTAGTTCATCCGTATACAGATTAATTAGAGACCGAAACGTCTTTGATTGTTCTTTTGGAATGTCAAATTCTGTAGGCTCGATGGTCCGATAACCTGAAGCGCTCAGGCTTACCCAAAGATGCTTGGACTCCCATTCATCAATCGCGCCGATTTCCTTTGCGCGGTATAGAATTGCGGACATTGAAGTCCGCCACTTCAGCTTAAGCTTTCCAAGGCGCGGCAGCGATAGTGGCTGTCGTAAGTCAGGCATCATGTCCTTCGCCGGCATCAATAGCTCAGCCGCAAATCGATTGGCTTCGATCTCCATGCCATCGGAATGATAGGAGTGCAGCACCACGTGCCCGAGTTCGTGCGCGAGACTAAATCGCTGGCGACATGCGGGTCGATTGCGGTTCAACAAAATGATGGGGCGTAGGCCGACAGGTCTGATGGTTAGCCCGTCCACATCTACGTCTTCGAAGTCGGCGCCAATCACGATGATCCCGCACGCCTCAACGAGCGCCGTAAGATTTTCGATGGGGCCGCTGGTCAATTGCCACGATGTACGAACGTGCCTGGCGGCTTCTTCTGGTGACGTCACGCCACGCGCATTGCTTGCAAGCATTCCGCTTGCCGCATCAACAATCTCGAATGACGGCAGCTCGAGCTGCGGCGCAAGATCCACGGCATCAAGCAGCTTTCGTGCTTGGATGACGTAGTGGTTCGCGAGCGCGATCGCGAAGTCCACCTTCTTCTGGGAGGTCGAGGCGGCTTTTCGGAACGCGGCCGAATGCAAGCTAAGCGGCTGCCTGAAGACATCCTCGCCATGTGGTTGGAAAAACGATCGCGGAAACGACAGAGCGCTAGCGAGCTTTTCTAGCTGATCTTCCGTCACCGTCGATATGACAGAGTTCTCGAGCCGAGAGATAAGCGTCTGTGGCAGCCCGGTTCGTTCGCTGAGCTCAGTCTGCGTCAACAACCGGCGTTTACGAGCCAGAAGCAGCATCCCCCCGCTTGTTCTGACCTCCTGCATTCCCTGCGTCCTTGTCCTTGCCCTTACGCACCAGCACAGGCCTCAAATCAGGCTGCGGAGCTACGGGTTTAACGTTGTCAGCCCCCGCGGCGCCCGATTCATTTTGCCGCAGCTCGATTTTTTCGGTTCCGCGATTGTCGGCCCATACGATGAACAAACGATCGACGGCCGTTCGCGCTCCGGAAAGATGATACCCCATGAAGAAAAGCAGGGTGTCCGGCGCTTCCTCTTCCGAGAAGAGGCTCACCTCCTCCGCATCATCGATCGAGAACTGGTGAGCAGCTTTGCCGGTGCCACCCTTTGGGCCGGCAAGATGGACTTCGATGTTGATGTGGCGTTGCTTGCCATCAAATTCGATCTGCCCGCTGATTTTGTAGGCGGGGCCGACGTTGTGCATCACAACCTGAAGGCCGACGTTCCCGATACCAGCCGCAGCGGCGGCGGAGGCAAGTGTGCTGTGAACGGTGGACCCGATCGCTCGATCATCGCCGGCGTCGAAATGCGGTACTTTGGTAAGCGCCTCGAGGGTCTTGGTGATTTCACGCCCGAGCGCCCACAACGGACCCTCGAGCTGATCGCGGACAGCCAGCAGTACTTCGCGACGATCAACCATTGGAATCCCTCCTAGCGCACTCTTTATGCGCGTAGCGGGACGGGCTGTCCAGACGTATTCAAAAAATATTCAGAAGATATTCTGGAGAGTGCGAACTGACCTCAAACCTCGCTCACATACTCCAGCTCGATCGGGCCGGTCATGATGACGTGGTCGGTGGCTTCGCTCCACTCGATCTCGATGTCGCCGCCGTCATTGTGGACGAGGGCTTTGCGGTCGGTGAGGTTGCGGCGGGCGGCGGCGACGATGGCGGCGCAGTTGTTGGAGCCGCAGGCGAGCGTCTGGCCGGCGTTGCGCTCCCAGGTGCGCAGGCGGGTCTCGGTTTTCGAGAGCACCTGCAGGAAGCCGACATTCACACCCTGCGGAAACAACGGATGCCATTCGACGAGTGAGCCGACGGCTTTCACGTCCACGGTGTCGAGATCGGGCACGAAGAAGATGACATGGGGGTTGCCCATGTTCACCGCGCCGGGGAGTTGCAGGTAGGGCGCATCGATCGGGCCGATCTTGAGATCGATGCCGCGCGTGTCCATCCGCTCGGCGAGCGGGATTTCTTCCCACTTGAGCAGGGGCGAGCCCATGTCGACGGAGATTTTCGTGGGGCCGATGCGGTCGGCTTTCAGTTTGCCGGCGACGGTTTCGATGACGAGCTTGTCCTTGCCGGTCTCTTCCATCACCAGCCACGCAACGCAGCGGGTGGCGTTGCCGCAGGCTTCGGCGGAGGAGCCGTCCCTGTTCCAGATGCGCATGAAGACGTCGCCGCGCAGCGTTGTCTCCATGGCGATGACCTGATCGGCGCCAACGCCCGTGTCGGCGTCGGCGAGCGCCTTCACCTG
>CALRWU020000093.1:0-9132 GCA_943371945.1 Azorhizobium sp. AG788 | reverse complement strand
GGGTGAGCTACCGCGAATCCCGCTCCTGTCTGTCGAGCAGATGGACGACGCACAGCGCCGCGTTTACGATCAAGTTGTATCTGGACCGCGCGGCCAGATGATCGGCCCATTGCGCGCCGCCATCCACAGCCCTGAGCTGGCAAAGCTCTGGTCCGCCTTCGGAGAGCATCTTCGGTTCCGGACCACTATTCCGCTCCATCTGACCGAACTCGCGATCCTCGTGACGGGCAGGCGATGGACCAGCCAGGTTGAATGGTGGGCGCATTCGCGCATCGCGGCCGAAGCGGGCGTCTCTCTATCCAACATCGAAGCCATCAGGGACTTGAAGTCGCCAGTCTTCAAGGAGCGTGAGCACTTCGAGGTCTACGAATTTGCGCGGCTATTGCAGCAGGACGGTCAGGTTCCACCCGACCTGTATCGATCTGTTCAGGACAGGTGGGAAACCCGAGGTGTTGTCGAGCTGACCGCTGTCATCGGCTACTACACGATGGTCGCGATGACGTTGAACGCTCACCTGATACCTGTGCCGACGGGTGCGCCGCCGCTTGCGCCCGTGTCCTCACTCGTCACGCTTTCGCCAGCCAGGCTCGAGCTCGATTGATGGCGGAGAGCTTGAGTATCGTTGCGGCTCCCAAGGTTTCGGCGCCAGTGCTGGCGCCGCTGGCTGACGCTTGCGATGCGCACAGTCACATTTTCGGACCGTTCGATCGCTTTCCGCCGCTGCAGCCTTCGGTCTACGCGTTGCCAGACGCTTCGCCGCGGGCGCATGCGTCAGCCAGAGCAACGCTGGGGATGCCGCGTGGCGTCCTGACTCAACCAGCTCCTTACGCGCACGATCCGGCCGCCATGCTGTCGGCGATCGCTGGCGCACCTGATATGCTGCGTGGCGTTGCGGCCGCTGATAGCGCGATCGAGGATGCTACTCTTGAGCGCTGGAAGGCGGGAGGCATTGTCGGTTTGCGGTTCGTGGAGATGCGCGCACCGAACGGGCAGCGCTATCCAGGAAGCGTCGGTTTCGACCAGATAGAAAAACTGGCGCCCCGCATGCGGCAGCTTGGCTTGCATGCGCAGCTGTGGGCGCCCGCATCCGAAATCGCATCCTGGATGCCCGCTCTCCTCGCGGCGCGATTGCCGTTGGTTCTCGACCACATGGCGTGCCCTGACGTTTCCGCTGGTGCGGAAGGGAACGATTTTCGCAAGATTCTGGAATTTGGTGAGACCGGTGACGTCTGGCTCAAACTGACAATGTGCCGGGTTTCGAGATCGCCATCGTATGAAGACGTTCGACCACTTCACGACGCTCTGATCAAGCGCATGCCGCACCGTCTCGTCTGGGGCTCGGACTGGCCTTACGTCCGAATGAGCCCCGAACCCGATGCGGGCACCCTTCTGAATACTTTTCACGAGTGGACGACCGACGACAGCATCCGACGTCGCATTCTCGTGGACAACCCTGTCTGGCTATACGGATTCAAAGGAAAAGCACTATGAGAGGCCTCGAAGAACTTACCCGGTTCAAATTGGACGTCGCCGACTATGTTGCGACGGTCACGATGGACGCGCCGCCGGTGAATGCACAGGACCGCGCTTTCCGCGAAGAAAGTATTCGCATGTTCGACATCCTGGGGGCGTCTCCGGATGTGCGGGCGATCGTGCTTACCGGCAACGGCAAGGCCTTCTCGGCCGGGGCAGATCTGTCGGAACGGCCGGCTATTCTCGCCGAACCGGGCGGATACTCGCGTCACAACAGACTGGTCCGTGCCGCCTTTGATTGCGTCATCGAATGCCCGAAACCGATCATCGCCGCCGTCAATGGCGCCGCAATCGGCGCTGGCTGCGTGCTGGCCCTGTGTTGCGACATCGTCGTGGTTGCGGAGGAGGCCTTCCTGTCAATGACGGAGGTCGACTACGGTCTCGCCGGCGGCGTCCGCCATGTGTTGCGTTCATTCAGCCCATCCGACGCCAGGTTGATGATCTATACGGCCAAACGGATCACCGGCCCCGAACTCTTCCGTATGAATGCGGCTTCCGTCTGCGTCCCGCGTGAATCAGTCGTTGCCGAAGCCCAGAAGATTGGTGCGTTGATTTCCGAGAAAGTCCCGCTGGCTGTTGTGGCTGCCAAACGGTCCTTTGGTCTCACCGAAGAGATGCCGCTGCGGGATGGCTATCGCTACGAGCAAACCCAGACGGCAGCTCTGGCCGAGACGGAGGACACGAAAGAGGCGCTTGCCGCCTTCCGCGAGAAGCGCAAGCCCGTCTTCAAGGGAAGGTAGTGCGATGAACGCCGCGTCGAATGCCGAACTCGGGCGTCTGGAGTCTCTGACTGACGAGGCTTTCCGGCTCGAAGTGCGGGAATGGATATCGGTCAACTATCCTTCCGACATGCAACGGCATCCGGCGCGGCGATTGTTCTGGCGGGAAACGAAGCCCTGGTTCGGCAGGCTTGCGCAGAAGGGCTGGATCGCGCCTGCTTGGCCGAAAGAATTCGGCGGCATGGGTCTGAACGGCTCGCGCCAGTTGATAATGATCGAGGAAATCGAGCGCTTTGGGGCCGCTCGATTCAACGATCAAGGCCTCTTGATGCTTGGTCCCCTGATAATTCGATATGGCACCCAAGAGCAGAAGGCGTTTTTTCTGCCTCGCATTCTGTCTGGCGAGCATATCTGGGCCCAATGCTATTCGGAGCCCAATGCAGGTTCGGACCTGGCCGCTCTGCGGCTCGATGCAGAAGACAAGGGCGATCACTGGGTTCTGAACGGCCAGAAGACCTGGATCACGCTCGGCACAGACGCCAACTGGGCTTTTGTCCTGGCGCGCACCGATAAATCCGGGCGCAAGCAGGAAGGCATCTCCTTCCTGTTGGTGCCCGTTGACAGTCCGGGTCTCAGCATGAGGGGCATCACCAATCTCGATCTCGGTGACGAGTTTGCAGAGATGTTTTTCGAGAACGTGGTCGTGCCGAAGTCTATGGTGCTGGGGGAGGTCAACAAGGGATGGACCTACGCCAAGGCGCTGCTCGGGTTCGAACGCATCGCGATCGGTAGTCCGAAGCTTTCCAGCAACGCGCTCGCGCGGCTCAAGGAACTCGCGAACGACGTGGGTGTTGCCGACGATCCTGAGTTTGTTGCGACGTACAGGAAGTTTCTTCTCGACCTTGCTGATCTCAAGGCGCTCTACGAAGCCGTTGTGGCGTCGGTTGGGCGTGGCGAAGAGCTGGGGCCGGAAGTGTCGATCCTGAAGATCGTCCAGACCGAGCTTGCGCAACGGATTACCGAAGCCGGGCTCGCGATCGCTGGTGAGAGTGCGGGCCTCCGCGAGGCGCTTCCAGGCGGATTGCACCCGTCAGGCCAATATCTCCTGTCGCGCACGGGGACGATATTTGGAGGCTCGTCGGAGATTCTGAGAAACGTGATCGCGAAAGCAAGCCTCGGGATGCCAAGCAAATGACGAAAGCGCTTGAAGGGATTCGCGTTCTGGATCTGACGCGTGTGTTCGCGGGCCCCTGGGCATCGCAGATGCTCGCCGATTTTGGCGCCGATGTGGTGAAGGTCGAGCATCCCGTCGGGGGCGATGAGGTGAGGCGCATGGGCCCTGCGCAGAAGGATCTGGAGGGCAAGGATACGCCGCACACTTCGTCTTATCTCGCCATGAATCGAAACAAGCGGTCACTGTCGCTCGACATGTCGAGCGCATCCGGCCAGTCCACGCTTCGCGAGCTGGCGGCAAAGGCAGATGTCCTGATCGAAAATTTCAAGGTCGGTGGGCTTGCGAAGTTCGGGCTGGACTACGACAGCCTTTCAAAGGTCAATCCGCGCCTGATCTACTGCTCCATCACCGGCTATGGGCAGAGCGGCCCCTACTCAGCCCAGCCAGGATATGACCCCGTCTTCCAGGCCCTGAGCGGCCTGATGAGCATAACCGGCCAGCCCGACAATTCACCGGGAGCGGGGCCCGTCCTCGTTGGCTACAGCGTGTCTGACATCAACGCCGGGCTGTATGCGACCATCTCGATACTGACAGCTCTCCGCGCACGTGATGCCGTGACGGGCAAGGGACAGCATATCGACATCGGGCTTCTCGATACTCAGATCGCAGCACACTCCCATATCGTTCAGAATTACCTGGCCTCTGGAAGGACGCCGGTTCGCGCCGGTGCGGCCTCGCAGATCCTGACGCCATGGCAGGTGTTTCCGACTGCGGATGGCCAACTGATGGTGGCCGTCGGTAATGATCGGCAGTTCGCGGACTTCGCCAGAGCGATCGGCCGCGCTGAGTTGGCTTCAGATGTGCGCTTTGCGAAGATTCGCGATCGCATGCCGCACAAGGCCGCACTCATCCCGGAGATCGAAGCGGCGCTTGCCGCGAAGACGGCGCTGGAATGGGTGGATGTTCTCAATGCCGCAGGCGTAGCCTGTGGGCCCCTGCACACCATCGCGTCCATGATCGATGATCCCCAGGTCGTCCATCGCGGCATCCTCCAGGAGATTCCCGACCCGAACTCTGGCCGGCTGCGATTTGTCGCCAACCCGATCCGGTTGTCCGACACGCCTGTTGCCTACGACCGACCGCCCCCCCGTCTGGGCGAGCACAGCACGGAAGTACTGACTGACTGGCTGGAACTTTCTCCCGTTGAGGCAGAGGCCATACTGGCAAAGAGTAGCGGTGCGTCATGACACCTGAAGACAACCAATCCAGCCAAATCGGCATGGTCCGCGCCAGCGCCGCGGCCGTCGCGCCTCGCAACGGAAACCTTTCCCGCGTCCGAGCCCTCCGCTTCCAGACACCGGGCTTCGACATGGGCGTCTGGCGTGAGATCGCGGAGCTGGGTTGGATCGGACTCGCACTCCCGGAAGATCAGGGCGGGGTTGGCTTTGGAATGGGGGAGGCGGTTGCCCTTACTGAAGAGTTGGGTCGGGGGCTAACCCCTGAGCCATTGATCGCAGCGTCGTTTTCGGCCGGGCTGCTGGCCGCCGCAGGTCAAGCCGAGCTGCTCGGCGATCTGCTTGTCGGAAAGAAACTGGTTTCGACCTCGTGGGCGGCGGCGGCCGACGCCATGGTCCCGCCGCAACAAGGTGAGCGCAACCGATTGGCGCCGATGGCAGGTGCAGCAAACGTGTACCTTTTGCCGGAGGAGGTGGGAGGCGAACTGCGCCTACGCCTTGTGCTCGCGGACGATGTCGAGACCCTGCAGGAGCCGCTTCAGGATGGCGGGTTTGCGGCGTCCATCATTGTGCCGCCTGGCGCGGGTCGCACGCTACCGGGAGACTTCAGGCCCGCATTTGCCAAGGCGTATGATCAGGCTGTGCTCGCGACATCGAGCTACCTGCTGGGGCTGTCGGAACGCGCGTTCGAGATCACGCTCGAGTATCTCAAGATACGCCGGCAGTTCGATCAGCCGCTGGCCGCGTTTCAAGCCTTGCAGCATCGCGTCGTGGACATGAAGATCCAGCTGACGCTTTGTCGTGCGAGCGTTGAGGGTGCTGCGGCTACGCTTGATGCCGGAGCCGACGACACCGCCCGTGCCCTCGTTGTCTCCAGAGCAAAGGCGCGCGCCGCAGAAACCACGCTGCTCGTCGCCCGCGAGGCGATACAACTGCATGGCGCAATCGGATACACTGACGAGTACGATATCGGGTTGTTTGTTCGAAAGGCGATGGTCGTGGCGAACCAGTACGGATCGGCTGCATCCCATCGTCGGCGTTATGTTGGCCTGCTCGGTGACACTGCCGCCTGAGCGGATGGCCGAGAACCTCGCTATGTTCGCATCATGCCAGCGCGATTGGCGTCGCGACTGCGTAGTGTGACACGTGGGGCAACTCCGCGTCGCGCTTTCAGGATCGGCAAAGGCAGGACCTCAATCTCAATTGCGTCACTTGTCGCAGACGTCAGGCGCCCGCAAGCACAAGAGCAACTGGTTGCGAGGAAGCGGCTCGCAGGACAACGTAGCCAGCGAGACTGCGCGGATCCGCTCACAACGATTTGACGTGTAGCGCCTTTGCTAAGGTGCATAGTCCATAACAATGACCTATTGACTCAAACCGCGTTTTGGACACACTGCATCCTTGAGTTTGGCTGCACGGTGATGCGCGTGAGCGCTCAGAAAATCGTGCGTCGTATTTCGACGGTCGAGGCGATCGCCATCACGGCGGATAGACCTGCGACGGCACTAGGAGAGGACTCAAATGGGTATCGCGCTCAGGTTTCTCGTTTCCGCAGCATCCGTCGCTCTGGCCTTCGGACCGGCAGCCCTTGCGCAGTCGGCTCCAGGTTACGTCGTTCCCAAGACAAGCTGGGGCGAGCCCGACCTTCAGGGAACGTGGACCAACACTTCCATCACAAAGATGCAGCGGTCGCCTCAGCACAAGACCCTCGTAATTCCGCCCGACGAAGCAAAAAGGATCGCGGAGACGGACTACTATGTTGTCCGCACGGAGGCGGAAAAAAAGCCAACCGATCTGTCAAACTATGACCTCAAGCCGTTGGACGGGAAGGATATCCTTGCCGGCAGGGGCGGCTATGACGCCGCCTACATCGATGTCGGTTCGAGTGTCGGGAACGTGAAGGGCGAGTTTCGCTCGTCGTGGATCGTTTCTCCCGAAGACGGTCGGATCCCGTATCTTCCCGGCAAGGGACCTACTGAGCGGCGGAGCCGGACGCGCGCCGAGGGACCCGAGGGGCGCCCCGTGGCCGAACGTTGCCTGATCGGATTCGGAAACACCGGCGGTCCGGTGATGTCGAATGTACTTTACAACAACCGATATCAGATCGTGCAAGCGCCCGGGTCCGTGATGATCCAGGTTGAAATGAATCACGATGCTCGCATTATTCCTATCGTGGCTTCCCGAGCTGACGCGCGCCACGGTCCTGACGTCATCAAGAAGTGGCTTGGAGATTCTGTCGGCTGGTATGAAGGCGACACGCTTGTTGTCCAGACCCTCAACGTCAACCCGACCCAGCGCGGTTATCTCTCGCAGGATGGCGTGCTCGAGGAACGGTTCACGCGCTGGAACGACCGGCAGATCACTTACGAATTCACCGTCACGGATCCAACCCTCTATTCCCAGCCCTGGAAGGGAGAGATGGCTTTGAACGCTACAAAGGACGTACTCTACGAATACGCCTGCCATGAGGGTAACATCGCCCTAGGGGGCATTCTCGAAGCCATCAACAAGGCGGAGCGGGAAGGGATCGTCTATCGCGACGAAAAGGACGATGGCGACGAGGGCGGCAACTGACAGTCGATGGCCAGCGCCACTCTCGAATAGGCGCGGCCAGAGTTTTCTGTCCACCACGATTGTCGCGTTTGTCGGACGCGGTTTCCACGCCGTGATCAACGGATGATGCCGGTGAAGTGCTTGGGTGCCAGGTGCACGCAGACCTTCCAATCGCCACCCGGCGTCGCATCTGAAGGGCGTTCCCGTTGCGAAGAAGAACCCATGAGGACAGCTTGATCACCAAATTCCGACGCGAGCTACGAACCAGCATTGCGATTGCCGCGATTCTCGGCTTGGCGATGGGATGCACAATTCCATCCGAGAGCGTTCGGCGCGATGGCAATGCCCAGACCGCTTCGTCGGATCAGCCAGCGTGGCCGACGACTGAAGCATCAGGCGGGGCGCACGCCGGCTTTACGCGCGAAGGGCTATCCGCTCTCGATGCCCGAATGGCGCAATCGGTATCAGATGGCGACGTGGCAGGCCTTGTTACGCTTCTGGTTCGCAAGGGCGAGGTCGTTCAGTTCAAGTCGTACGGCGTGCAATCCGGAGATGCCGTGACCGGCGCGCGCATGGACAAGGATTCCCTGTTTCGAATCTACTCCATGACCAAGCCGCTTGTCGGAGTCGCGATGATGCAGCTCTATGAACAGGGCAAGTGGCGACTTGACGATCCCGTCAGCAAGTTCATTCCCGAGTTTGACCGCCTGAAACGTCTGAGCTGGAAGGATGGCAAGGTCGAGCTGGACGCCAGCGGCGAGCCAGTCGTGGTGGACGCGACCCGCTCACCAACCATGCGTGAGTTGATGACACATACAGCTGGGTTATCCTACGGACTCTGCTGCCTGTCCGCGAAATCGCCTGATTACATCCCGTCCAACGCAGCGTTCGTCGAGAAGAACGTGCTGGGATCGGCAGACTCAGCCGAAATGATGAAGAAGATCATCGAGATTCCACTTGTGTATGACCCTGGCACCCGATGGTCATACTCCTCTGCAGTCGATGTGCAGGGCTATCTGGTGGAGAAAATGTCAGGCCAGAAGCTGGGAGACTATTTCAGCGAGAAGGTCTTCGCGCCGCTCGGAATGAAGGACACTGCCTTCTACGTTCGGCCAGACCAGGCGCCGCGGTTTGCGGATGTCTATCACTGGGAGCAGGGTAGGCTGGTGCTAACGCCCGACGCTGCCAACCGCCCCAGTTTTTTCGCCGCCGACCGTCTTCAGAACGGCGGCAGCGGACTGGTGTCGACAACTCATGACTACGCGCGCTTTTCCCAGATGATGCTCAACAAGGGCGAGCTGGCTGGCAGGCGCCTGCTGAAGCCGGCGACTGTCGATCTCATGACGCAGAACCACATCGGAAAGCTGCGTCTCAACAGTGACGGCACGTCGGCCAATCCGGGAACGCCCGGCGTGGGGTTCGGGCTGGATGTCGCGGTCTTCGAGGACAGCACCAAGTCCGGACAGCCTTACGGTGAAGGCAGCTACTACTGGACAGGTTTTGCAGGGACGTGGTTCTGGATAGACCCCGCAAATGATCTGTTCTTCGTCGGTATGATCCAGCGGCAGGGCCCCGCTCGGCCGGGCGCCATGAATCTCCGGAATGAGAGTGCGCGGTTAGTCTACGCGGCGCTCGCCGAGGCGGCTCCCTAGAGCAGTTGATCATCGCGATGGCAGCAACGGATTGAGCTTGGCGCGCGAGGAGTCACGTCTGGCCAATCAGGATCTTGGCCTCGTGCGGTCCCGGTGGCCGGCGTGCGGTCGTCGATACTGACGCGGATCCGACATTCCCAGCACGGCGTCCACCATAAGCCGAGGGCAGGTCTGCCTCCTTGTTTCAACCGGTCGCAACTGCTTCGCCGGTTGTTGGACGGCCCGGCCAGCTAGCCGTGAGCTCGAGGTCCCCGTCGACACTACTG